>JBCBHD010000113.1:0-9303 GCA_038526115.1 Pseudomonadota bacterium
GTCAGCCTCGGTGGAAGCGGCGCTCTTCTTCATGATGGCTTCGTTTTGCGCTTTCCACTTTTTCTCCATATCTTCCAGTTCGGCTTCGCGCACCATCGCATCTATGCCTGTGCGGAAATGCGCGGAAACCTTGCGAACTTTGCCGATCCAGCGGCCGGCTGTGCGCATGGCAAGCGGCATGTCTTTCGGCCCGATCACAAGGATCGCGACGATGACAATCAAAAGCAGTTCGGAGGCGCCGATATCGAACATGGGTGCCCTTGTTGCGTATTCGCCGGCGAATGCCGGTCGTCACGCGGAGGTTCAGTTGGCGGAATCGCTCCGCTCGGTGGTTGTGTTTTCAGCAGGCGCAGCCTCTTTGGCGGGCGCTTCAATTTGAGCCTTCGACGCTGGAGTCGCTTCCTCTTCCTCGCTCATGCCCTTCTTGAAGCTCGAAATGCCCTTGCCGAAATCGCCCATCATTTCGGAGATCTTGCCACGCCCAAACAGAACGAGGACGACAAGCGCCACGATGAGGATTTGCCAGATGCCGATACCGCCCATTGCGAATTCTCTCTTAGTTACCTTCAGCGAATATAGGGGGGATTGCCAGCGAGCGCCAGTAGCGCTTTCCCGTCAGCCTTCCGGATCAGCGATTTCATCCGCCGAAGCCCCGGTTTCAGACCCGGATGAACTTTTTTGATCACTATCCGGGTCGATATCCCCGCCCATCGCTTCTTCAAGCGCATCGTCGACCGGGTCGAGCAATCCAGTAGCGCGCAATTCATCGATCCCAGGCAGATCACGGCGAGACGTTAGGCCGAAATGATCGAGAAATTCAGGCGTGGTCGCATAGATCACCGGTCGTCCGGGAACCTCGCGGCGACCTGCGAGCTTGATCCAGCCCGCTTCCATCAAGACGTCGAGGGTACCTCCACTGGTCTGCACCCCGCGAATGGACTCGATGTCAGCTCGACTGACCGGCTCGTGATAGGCGATGATGGCCAGCACCTCGGTCGCCGCACGACTAAGCCGCCGAACTTGCTCGCGCTCCCTTCGAAGTAAGTGTGCGAGATCCGGGGCGGTCTCGAAATGCCAGCGTTTTCCGCGCTCAACCAGGTTGATGCCCCGCTTGCTGTATTGCTTTTCAAGCGCTGCAAGGCCGCTGCGCACCGATGCCTTTTCAAGATCGCCCAAATGCGTCGCCAGAGCTTCCACTGTCATGGGCTCTTCAGCCGCAAATAGCGTCGCCTCCAGCGCGCGTTCGATTGCATCAGGTGCCTGTGCGTCAACGGAAGGGGAATCTTCGATCATACCCGCTCCGCCTGTTTCAGACGTCGAATACGCAGCGGAGAATAGGCCTCTTCCTGAGCAATCTCAGCCCGGCCCAGCCGCGCCAGTTCCAGCGCAGCCACAAAGCTGGAAGCAAGCGCGGACTTGCGCAATTCGGGTTCAGCATCCTTTGGAAGGAAATCGCGTATCTCCATCCAATCCAGTGTCACGCCCAGCATGGCCGAAACGCGATCCAGAGCACTGTCGAGCGTCATCACTGGCCGATCTGCGACGTGATAAATCCGCGGTGCTGTGCGCGCTTTGACCTGTCCATATGCCTGGATCAGTGAGTACGCATCGCTCTTCCATTGGGTTTTGCGATCAATCCGCAAGCCTTCCGGTGCGCCTCTCAAAAATATGTCACGCCCGATGCGATCACGCCCCATCAAGCGCGCCGCCGCTTCGCGCATCGCACCCAGCCTTTGCAACCTTAGCTGCAGTCGCAGGGCGAGCTCTTCAGGGCTTGGGTCCTCTTGCTCTTCCTTAGGCAGAAGCATCGCCGATTTCAGATAGGCCAGCCACGCCGCCATCACGAGGTAATCGGCGGCAAGTTCAAGCCGCAACGCCTTGGCGCGTTCAATATAGGTCAGATACTGATCGACCAGCGCAAGAATGGATATCTGGCGCAGATCAACCTTTTGCCGACGTGCAAGATCAAGCAGAAGATCGAGCGGCCCTTCCCAGCCATCAAGCTCAAGGTAAAGCGCTTCGTCGCCCGGTTTCGCTCCCGGCCTTGCGACCTCATCCGCGGGCCACGTGTCCGGCATTTCGGCTGTTGGTTCACCAGCACCTGCAGATGCGCTGGTTAGCATGAAGCCACCATCGTTTTCGGTCATGCTCATGCCGCTTCTCCGGCTAGCGCAAGAAGAGCATCGCGTTTGGCGAGCAGTTCAGCCTGCTGATCATGAACCTCGTCAGCTATCCGGGTGTTCGCTAGGGCCCGATCCAGTCGCGCTGTGGTCGCGTCAGACATGTTTGGCAACACCTCACAGATGCCCTGCATATCGTCAATTTTCGCCCAGCAATTCAAAACGATATCACACCCGGCTTCGCAAGCCCGGACAGAGCGTTCCGGTATGGTCCCATCCAGCGCTTCCATATCGATATCATCGGTTAGCAACAGCCCATCGAAACCGACTTCGCCGCGAATGATATCGCGAATAATGGTCTCGGAAAGCGTCGCTGGATTTTCCTTATCCCAAACCGGGAACACGAGGTGGCCCGTCATCCCAATCAAAGCTGAGTTGAGGGCGCGAAATGGAGACAGATCGGATTTCAGTTCTTCAAGTCCGGCCTCGACCCTCGGCAGTTCTTTGTGCGAGTCCACCAGACTGCGGCCGTGACCCGGCATATGTTTTATGCAGCCGGACACCCCGCCATCGGCGAGCCCGTCCAAAATGGCTCGGCCAAGCGCAGCGACCTGCACTGGATTGGTGCCGAGGGCTCGATCTCCTATCACATCGCTTGCGCCGGGCTGCCGCACATCCAGCGGTGGATGATAGGTGACCGTTATACCCATTGCTGCGAGTTCGAGCGCCATCGCCTTGGCTCCCGCCCTCGCAGCCTCGATAGCGCTGGCCGGGGCCAGTGCGTAGAGTTCATCAAATGCCTCCCCAGCTGGGTAGGCAGACCAGTGTGGTGGGCGCAGGC
This sequence comes from Pseudomonadota bacterium, assembly GCA_038526115.1. GTDB lineage: Bacteria > Pseudomonadota > Alphaproteobacteria > Sphingomonadales > Sphingomonadaceae > Erythrobacter. Next base: position 2,962 of record JBCBHD010000113.1, read on the forward strand.
GCGCCACGCGTCCCCCTTCCTGATCGATCGATACCAACAGCCGCTCACGCCCATGGATGGAGCGAAGATCATCCGTCAGCGCGCGCAATTGCTCAGGGTCCTCGCAATTGCGCCCGAACAGGATGTAGCCAGCCGGATCGGCGTCGCGGAAAAATGCGCGCTCATCAGCCGTAAGTCGTGGGCCAGAACATCCGAAGATCGCCGGAATCATAAGCGCAGCCTTGCAGCGACACAGCAGTCAGGCAAGCGGACTAACGCTCCGTAATGGGGAAAACGGGGCCAAATCTGCCCAGTTTCACCAATGCGATCAGGGTTTCACCTGACAGGGCAGACCATCGGCCTTCAGCGCCGAGCAAAGCTGGTCAGCCGATGTGCGATTGCTGGCCAGGGCCTGAAGCCGATAGACAGTGCCGATATCGGCCTCACCCTTCACGATGCGATAGCGCACGCCGCTTAAGGCATCGCTACTGCCGAGCAGAGTTTGCCACCCTGCTTCCGCCCGTGCACGGCTGCCATAGGCACCAACCTGAACACCAACGACCGAGCTAGATGACGTGCCGCCTGAGTTTGCAGTTCCTTCGGAATCGCTGCCACTGGCCGCACCGGACGTTGCCGACGACGAACCGGTCGAGCCAGAGCCTGTTGTGTTGGCAGCGGTGGTCGAACCGGATGCGGATGCGCCAGAACCCTCACCGTTGGCATTGGCGCTTTCACCGTCAGCCATAACACCTTCACGCGTCTGACCTTCCCCAACGACTGGAGCTACGTTGCCAGTTCCCGCAAACTCCTTGCCACCGGGATCTTCCGGGCGTTCCTTGTACGGGCCTTCTGGCGCTTCAATCGTGCTGCCATCAGCCACGAGATCGGCATCACGGGTCTGATTGGTCAGAAACCAGATGCCAAAGACCATCGCGCCGAGAAGGGCGAGAAGGATCGCACCAAATCCCAGGAACTGAGAGATATCAAACCCGCCCTGATCTTCATCCTCATCGGACTCGAGCCATGGCAAGCTGTCTTCACTTGAGAGATCGAGTTCGCCATCGGTCTCGTCAATCTCTTCGAATTCGGCCTCGATCATCACTGATCTAAGTCCCTTCCCCTCCGGCTGCTGGAGGATGCCAGCATAGCCGCTTACATTGATTCGACAGCCTCGACGCCTAACACGCGAAGCCCATTACGGATCACTTGCCCGATTGAGTCGGCAAGGAAAAGTCTAGCTCCGGATAAACCCGTATCCTGTTCCATGATGAAGCGCTTTTGCGGCGAATCGTTGCCGAGGTTCCAGAAACCGTGGAGTTCTGCGGCTAAGTCGTAGAGATAAAACGCTATCCGGTGCGGTTCACGAGCCTTTGCAGCGGCTTCAATCTCGCGTGGGAACTGCGCCGCTCGCTTGATCAGAGCCAATTCCTCATCCCCCAGATCATTAAGCATATTAGCTGATGGCGACATACCCAGTTCAGCAGCCTTGCGCAGAGTCGATCTGATTCGCGCGTGCGCATACTGAACATAGAAAACAGGGTTGTCCTTGGATGCTTCGACCACTTTGGCGAAGTCGAATTCCATTTGCGCTTCGGGTTTGCGAGTCAGCATGGTGAACCGCACCACGTCTTTCCCAACCTCGTCGATCATATCGGCAATGGTGATGAAATTGCCCGACCGTTTCGACATTTTCACCGGCTCACCACCACGCATCAGCTGGACCATTTGAACCAACTTCACGTCGAACGGGACAGGATTGCCCTTGCCTTCAGACAGTGCCGCAACAGCTGCTTTGATCCGCTTGACCGTCCCGGCGTGATCTGCCCCCCAGATGTCAATCAATGCATCAGCGTTTTCGGCTTTCTGCATGTGATACGCGAGGTCGGCTCCGAAATAGGTCCACTTGCCGTTGGATTTTTTGATCGGGCGATCCTGATCATCACCAAACCTGGTCGATCGGAACAATGGAAGTTCGACCGGTTCCCAGTCTTCCGGTGGAGCTTTGCCCTTGGGCGCTTCCAGAACGCCGTCGTAAACGAAGTCGTTCGCCCGAAGCCATGCCTCTGCCTCGTCCGGTTTGCCAGCGGCATGCAGCGCTGCTTCTGAGGCGAAGATATCATGATGGATCCCAAGCAGCGCGAGATCGCCCTTGATCACATCCATCATCCGGCTGACAGCTTCAGCTCGAAAGGTCGGAAGCCAATCCTCTTCCGGTTCGGCGGCGTACTTGTCTCCAAATTCCTGTGCCAACGCTTCTCCGACCGGGATCAGATAATCTCCGGGATACAGGCCTTCAGGTATCGCACCGATGTCCTCGCCGAGGGCTTCCCGATATCTCAGATGCGCAGACCGAGCGAGCGTATCCACCTGACCGCCCGCATCGTTGATGTAATATTCTCGCGTAACATCATGTCCGGCGAATTCGAGCAGGCTGGAAAGCGCATCGCCCACAACCGCGCCGCGGCAATGGCCCATATGCATGGGGCCAGTGGGGTTCGCGGAGACATATTCAACATTTACCCGAGTACCGGTTCCGATAGCCGAGCGGCCATAATCGTCTGCGAGCGATTCAATTCGCTTCAATTCAGTCAGCCATGCACCCGGATCGAGCCGCAGGTTGATAAACCCAGGACCCGCAATTTCTGCGCTCGTTATGCTCGGCTCATCAGCCAGTTTGCCGACAATCGCTTCTGCAAGAGCGCGAGGGTTGGTCTTGGCTTGCTTGGCCAGCACCATCGCCGCATTTGTCGCGAGATCGCCATGCGAAGGGTCGCGCGGTGGCTCTACGGTCACGTTGGCAAAGTTTGCGCCGCCTGGGAGGACGCCTTCGTCTACAAGCGCGGTCAAAGCGGTTTCGATTGTGTCCGCATAAGCGGCGTAGAGTGTTTTCGTATTTGTCATCAGAATCTCTTGCGTTTCCGCATTGGTTTGCGGTTGCAAAGAAGGAAGCGGGGTCCCGGGTCAAGCCCGCGAAGACATTGAGCCATCTGAGCCGCAGGCTCGCAAGAGCGGCCGCACGCCCAAAGCGACGCGATCTTTGATCGCATGAGCGAGGAAATCGCCCGCCGGATGGCGCGCGGAAAAACTAACGCGTTGCGTTATACGCCAATTGATCTTGGGTCAGCTGGAATCCAACCAGCATTTCAAAACGCGTTCGCGCAATTGCGGCCTTCACTTCCGGCGCGGCGAGCGGATCAAGCGCAGCTTCCGGGTCGCCCGGTCGTCGCTTGCGCGTGATACGTTCGCGAATATCTTCAGGCAGGGAAGATGCGGCTCGATCAATAAATGATCCGGCCTTTGCATTGGCACTGGCGCGCTCTTGCCCATCAGCGAAGTTCAGCGTCACCTGCCCAACTCGCTTGGTCACGACAGCGCTGCCTCCCTGAAGCACGGTGACGAAGTACGGCAGAGTGACAGTGCGCGCTCCGCGAACATCAGCCCGGCGTGCATGCACATCAAACGTCGCTTCGCTGTAGACTTTGTCGGTCGAATCATCGCACGTTGACCGAAGGTTGGTCATCGATGCCGTCATATCGAGATTGCTCAAGGTCGGACTGTTCGCAGCCCGAAAGACCGTTACGTCTCCGGTGTAATCAGGAATCCCTACAGAAGGGCAAGAGGTGAGCACCGAAGTGATCCCCACACCTTGGTCAACCACCAGTTCACCCTCGCTGGCGCAACCGGCAAGACCCAAGGCCAAAACAGCGGCAGGCAGAACACGCGTGCGAAACATCATCAAAAACCCGTCCTTGAAATTCTCGTCCACCCGCGCATCTCAGAATGCGCGAACGCGTTCCCGCCCTAGCGAGACGCACAACAAAGCGCTAGAGGCTCAAGCATGAACGCGCCCTTTCCCAATTCTGACGCTGACAGCAGCGCTTCGCTCGAAGAGCATGCGCCGCTCAACCTCTTGATCGCTGCACCGCGCGGATTCTGCGCTGGAGTGGACCGAGCGATCGAAATCGTCGAAAAATCGCTCGAGAGGTATGGTGCGCCAGTCTATGTCCGCCACGAAATCGTCCACAACAAATACGTTGTCGAAGGTCTGAAGGCGAAGGGCGCAATGTTTGTCAAAGAACTGGACGAAGTGCCAACCGATGCACCAGTAGTGTTCAGCGCTCACGGAGTTCCCAAAGCGGTTCCGGCAGAAGCCGAAAGACGCGAGATGATCTATCTCGATGCAACCTGTCCGCTGGTTTCAAAGGTTCACCGGCAAGCAGAACGGCAGATCGAAAAGGGCCGTCACATCATCTTTATCGGCCATGAAGGCCATCCCGAAGTGATTGGCACAATGGGGCAAGTCGAGCCCGGCCAGATGACATTGGTCGAGAATATCGAAGACGTCGACAAACTTCCGTTCGATGCTGATGAGCCGCTGGCCTATCTCACCCAGACAACGCTATCGGTCGACGACACCCGTGAAGTGATCGAGGCGCTGGAATGGCGCTATCCCAACATTCGCGGACCGAAGGCCGAAGATATTTGCTACGCCACATCTAACCGGCAAGCCGCTGTGAAGGAGCTGGCTCGCGATTGCGATCTTGTGTTGGTCGTTGGTGCGCCGAACTCATCGAATTCATTGCGATTGGTCGAGGTAGCCGAACGCCTTGGCACACCAGGCAAGCTGATCCAGCGTGCCGAAGAGATCGATCCTGCTTGGGTAGAAGGGATCAAGACGATTGGCCTTACTGCCGGTGCATCCGCACCGGAGGTTTTGGTTCGCGAAGTTGTTGATGCGCTCGCGAAACTGCGTCCCATCCACGAAAAAACGATCACAGCGGCCGAAGAAAAGATGGTCTTCAAGCTGCCTCGCCAGCTCACAGAGTAATTCCAGCGCACGCATGGCGGTCTACACGCATCTAGGCGCTGAAGAACTGAGCGAACTGATCATCGAGTTTGACGTCGGTGATCTCGTCTCGGCCAAAGGGATTGCGGAGGGTGTCTCCAACTCCAACTGGTTGATCGAAACAACGCAGGGCAGGTTTATCCTGACGATGTACGAGCGGCGGATTGAGCTGACTGACCTGCCCTACTTTCTTGGCTTGCTTGATCATCTTTCCGCGAAAGGCTGCCCTGTTCCGCGCACTATCCATGACCGCGCCGGTGCTGCATTCCGCATGATTGATGGCAAAGCGATTGCGCTGATTGAGTTCCTTCCGGGAGTGTCTCCGACACAGCCTACGCCCGATCAGGCTCGCGCTGTCGGCGCAGCACTGGCCCAGATGCACCTCGCGAGCGAGGATTTCGGTCAGTCGCGGGCCAACACGATGGGATTCGAAGCAAATCTATCGGTTCTGAAAAAGTGTGGTGAGCAAGGGCTTCGGTCGATCCATACGGACCTGTCGGCGATGCTCGAACCAGCGACCTCCGCGGCTGCGCTTGATCTATCTGTTCTTCCGCAGGCGCAAATCCATGCTGATCTGTTTCCAGATAACGTGCTTATGCTGGGTAGCGAAGTCACCGGGATGATCGACTTCTATTTTGCTTGCACCGGTGCGATGGCACTCGATCTTGCGACTACACACGCGGCCTGGTGCTTTGATTCCACCACGAATGCTTACGATCCGGCCTGCGGGGTTAAGTTGATCGAGGGTTATCAAGGAATACGACCGCTCGATCCGGATGAACGCGATCTATTCGCAGATATCGCCAAGGGCGCCTGCCTGCGTTTCGTCGCCAGCCGGGCGGAAGATTGGCTCGATACGCCTGACGACGCCTTGGTCACACGCAAGGATCCAATGCAATTCGTCTCACGATGGCACTTTTACGATAAAGCCGGCGCCAACCTATTTGCGTCCTAAGGGATTCTGCGCAAAAGGCTTAGTTAATGAAACGCGTCGAGATCTTCACTGACGGGGCCTGCAAAGGCAATCCTGGCCCAGGCGGCTGGGGCGTATTGCTACGCATGGGCAAGCACGAGAAAGAGCTTTCGGGCGGAGATCCCGACACGACCAACAATCGGATGGAATTGACAGCCGCAATCAAGGGCCTTTCTGCCCTAATTGAACCGTGCTCAGTCGATCTCTACTCGGACAGCAAATATGTGATTGATGGCATCACCAAATGGGTTGATGGCTGGCAGCGGCGCGGCTGGGTCAATGCGAGCAAGAAACCGGTGCGCAACGCCGAACTGTGGCACGACCTAATAGAAGTCACCGCCAAACATCAGATCGAATGGCACTGGGTAAAAGGCCATTCCGGTCATCCGGAGAACGAACGTGTCGATCAACTTGCCAGCGATGAAGCCAACCGCGCTGCCATGGTGGACGAAGACGAATAGCCCATAGAAAACGGGCGCGCCCATCAGAGCGCGCCCGCTTGATCCAATACTGAAAGCCGCGGCTTAGGTATTGTCTTCCGTTG
>JBCBHD010000114.1:0-9220 GCA_038526115.1 Pseudomonadota bacterium
ACACGTTAGACAAATCCTGTGAAAGACGGCGGGCGGCCCTGGCTGCCAATCGTCCAGGCAGCCCGGTGACGAGACATGAGGGTCATGCTCTTGACCCTGACCCCCCTTCGATGGGCATGGCTCTTGTGAATCCCGCCGGGCTGCCGTCCACCCCGCATGCAATCTCTGCTATAAGGCATCCGATGAATCAGTCGCACGTTGAAATTCAGCCGTTTGGTGGCTTTGGTCTCGGCCTGCGCCGCACGCACTATGAAGATTTCCTGGAATCTGAAGTGCCAGTCGACTTTGTCGAGGTCATTTCGGAAAACTACATGATCGAAGGCGGACGGCAGCTGCGTATTCTCGACGCTGTGCGAGAACGCTACCCCGTGATCATTCACGGTGTTTCCATGTCAATTGGTTCCGCAGGAGGGCTGGACAGCGATTATCTGGCGAAGCTCAAGCAGTTGGAGCAGCGCGTCGATCCCTTGTGGGTTTCCGATCATCTCTGCTGGACCCGCACGAGCGCGCACAACAGCCATGATCTGTTGCCGATGCCGCTTACGGAACAGGCGCTCGCTGCCGTGTGCTCCAATATCGATCACGCGCAAGACACACTTGGCCGGGCTATGCTGTTCGAAAACCCTTCGAGCTATCTCACCTTTCCCGAAGATGAGCTGACCGAATGGGAGTTTCTGACGGAGATGGCTCGGCGCACCGGATGCTATTTGCTGCTCGATGTGAACAACATCTATGTCAGCGCTGCCAATCATGGTTTTTCAGCTGATAAGTACCTGACCGGCCTTCCGCTGGATCGCGTGAGACAAATCCATCTGGCAGGCCACGATCCCGCAACCCCTGAACGCAATATCATCATCGACACCCATGATCGCGAGGTCGCCGAAGGCGTATGGGCGCTCTATGCGAAAGCTATGGCGATGCTGAAGCAACCGGTCGCTACAATGATTGAGCGCGACGATCAGATACCTCCGCTGGCCAATCTTCTGACTGAGCTTGATCGCGCACGAGGGCTCGCTGGTGAGATGAAAGCGCTCGAACCAGTATGACCGAGCAGACATTGGCCGATCGGCAGGCCGCCTTTATGCGGGCGATCCTTGATGAAGATGCGCCTTTGCCAGACGGGTGGGGCAACTCGCAGGCCGCCGGGATGAGCGTGTATCGCGGCAATTATCGTTTCGCCCTGATGGATGCGCTTGCGAACACTTTTGAGCGGACGGCACGCTATGTTGGCGAAGGCCCGTTCAAACAGGCCTCTGCCCATCATGCAATCAGCCATCCACCATCCGGCTGGACCATCGATGAAGCTGGCCACGGATTTGATGCGACATGCGCTGATCTGTTTGGCGAGAACCCGGAAGTGTCGGAACTGGCCTGGCTGGAATGGGCCATGCTGGAAGTCTCGACTGCGCCTGATTGTGTGTCTTTCGATCCCGCAGGATTTGCAGCGGCTACAGCAGAATTCGGAGATGAGGATTGGATGGGCTTGGCTGTCGAAGTCATGCCCCGTGTGACAGTGCGTTTGGTGGATCACAACCTGACTGGAATCTGGAATGCGCTCGAAGAAGATGAGTTGGAAATGCCCGCTCTGCGCTTGCCCCAACCACAAGGCTGCATCGTATCACGCGAAGGTGAACGCCCCACATTCATGATGGTGGAACCGGATAACGCCGTTGCGCTTTCAGCCATGCAGCAAGGTAAGACATATGGCGAAGTGATCGGCTTGCTGGCGGGTGAGGAACCGAGTGACGAGGCCGTCCAGGATGCCGCGATGCGAGCTGGGGGCTATCTCGGCAACTGGTTGCAGGAAGGCTTGCTGGTCAGACTGAAGGCTTGACTCCATACGCTGCTCAGCCAGTCTCTTTGCCAAGGAGAGACACGATGCTGACTGACACCTCAATCGAACTGCGCAGTCCTAAAGCCAGTGTGCTGATGCGCGCGGTTGTATGGCTGATGAGCAAACGCAAGCCGGTGTTCCCAACAGACCCGAACGATGTTCCGGCCTATCTGGACCAGCGCAAGCCGCCCCGCGATGCGCCGATGCCAAACCAAATGGACCATCGCTTTAACGTGGAACACTGGATGGCCGCCGATCAGCAGGTGGTGACAATCCATCCGAAGTCCGGCCCCGCCGAATGGCATATGATCTATTTCCACGGTGGTGGCTTCGTGCTTCCCATGTTCAAGGAGCACTGGCCGCTAGCGGCTGCGATGGTCGATCAGTGCGGCGTGAGCATCACTCTTCCGCTTTATAACGTCGTCCCCGAATATGGGTATGGCGACCAGGACGCTGTGGCCGATGCAGTCTTTGCCAAGATTGCTGCGGAACATGATCCCGCCAAAATAGTCTTGAACGGTGACAGCGCCGGCGGCCACATGGCCCTAAGCCTCGCCCTGCGATTGGCGCATGCAGGCGGTGCACAGCCCGGCAAACTCGCTTTGTTTGCCCCGTGGCTTGATGTGACGATGCAGGATGAGGCTATGCGCGGGGTCGAACCGCATGACTTCATGCTCAAAATCGATGCTCTGCGAGCGTTTGGAAAGATTTGGGCTGACGATCGCGATCCCGCATCACCCGAATGTAGTCCACTTTACGCCTCAGCCGATGAACTAGCGCTGCTTCCCCCAACTCGTATCTGGACCGGTCGGCATGATCTCTTCATTATCGACTCGCGCACCTTCACCGGAAAGCTTCGCGATGCTGGAGTCGACGCCAGACTCTACGAATATGAAAGCGCCCCACATGTCTTCATGGCGGTAGCGCCAACCCGCGAGGCGAAAGACACGTTCAAGCTGCTCAGGGAGTTCCTGGGATAGCTTCGCGCACCGGGGCCACCCACTCCCTCCACCCTTCCACCCGGATTTTGACCCGGTAGGCTCCGGGTGGAAGGGTGGAGGGAGTGGGTGGCTCGGCCCAAAAGTAACAGCCGGATGGCTGATCCGTACGTCAAAACTAGGCGAAGGTTTCCCCGACCAGTTCTTCGCTGATTGACCACAAACGATCAGCACTATCCTTGTCGAGCGCATAGCTGCGGACGCCGCCATTTGAAGATTCGTTGTCGACTTCGGCAACGTGGCAGTCTTCGCAATACACGCCGCCCTGACCATCCAGTTCCGGGGCCGTTGCGGCCCAGCATTGGGTTGCGGCACCTTGCGGAATGGTCTTCCACTGAAAGCTGGGATCACTGGTCGTCACGCGCTCCACCAGAGCAGCGGATTCTTCTTCGCTCATATGCCGACCCAGATTGGTCTGGATGCCGCCGGGATGGACCGCATAAGCGTGCACGCCTTTGCTCGCGAAACGTTCCTCTAGCCCGACCGAAAACAGAATGTTCGCCGTTTTTGACTGGCCGTAGCTGAGCCATGGATCATAGGCTGCGCTTTCGAAATTCGGATCATCAAGGTTGGCTGGTGCAATATGATGGCCCCGGCTGGAAAGGTTGACGATCCGCTTGTCCGATCCTGCTTCAACCAGCGGCATCAGATGCTTGGTCAACAAAAAATGCCCGACATGGTTGGTGCCGAACTGCATCTCGAAACCGTCGCTTGTCTGCGTTTTGGGGCAAGCCATAACACCAGCATTGTTGATCAGCAGGTCGATTTTCTCGAAGCGTTCATTGGCTTCGGTGCCGCATGCCCGCACGCTACCGAGGGAAGACAGATCGCAGATGATCGTCTCGAGATTGGCATTGGAATGATCGGCTTTGATTGTCGCGACTGCTTCATCAAGCTTCGCCTGGTCGCGCCCGGCCAGTACCACATGCGCGCCCTTGGCTGCCATCGCACGGCCCGTTTCGAGGCCAAGGCCGGAGTTGCCCCCGGTTACGAATACGGTCTTTCCCGACAGGTTTTTGTCTGCGAGCACATCATCAGTTGTTGATGTCGCGCCAAAATCACTCATGTGATGAATCCCTTCCTCTAAAATACGTCACGACAGTAGCGCCGCGCATCGCAATGCTCTACGCTTCATTTCATGAAAAACGCTCTGATCGGGGCGCTGTTCGCGCTCATCTTCGCTGTCATGCCCGCTCACGCTCAAGATGCGGAGCCGCGTTGGTCCCTTGCTATCCATGGTGGCGCAGGAACGCTCGATCCGGACAAGATGACACCAGAACGACGCGCCGCTTATGAGGCCGCTTTGCAAAACGCGCTTGATGCGGGTTCTCAGATCCTCGCTGATGGCGGCAGCGCCATGGATGCGGTAAAAGCGGTGATCGTTCCGCTTGAAGACGAACCTTTGTTCAACGCCGGGCGAGGCTCTGTTTTCACATGGGAAGGTGAGAACGAGCTCGACGCATCGATCATGGATGGCCGTGATCGGAGCGCAGGCGCAGTTGCGGGTGTGAAAAGTGTCAAGAATCCGATCCTGCTCGCGGATACAGTTCGGACTGGAAGCCGACATGTCTTCCTGAGTGGGCCGGGCGCGGAAAAGTTTGCGGTCGAGAATGGATTGGAAACAGCGCCGCCCGAATGGTTCGCGACTGAAGCACGCAAGCAATCGCTTGAGCGAATGAAAGCGAACAGCCTTTCATCACTTGATGTCGATCTGAAGTTTGGGACAGTGGGTGCTGTCGCGCTGGATCAGGACGGCAATCTCGCAGCGGGTACGTCTACTGGCGGAATGACAGGAAAACGCTGGGGGCGCATCGGCGATGCTCCGATGATCGGCGCGGGTACTTATGCCGACAATCGCAGCTGCGCGGTCTCTGCCACTGGGTGGGGCGAGTATTTTATCCGTGTTGGTGTCGCGCAGGAAATCTGCACCCGGATGCGACTGTTGCGTGCGACCAATTATCTCAGCCTTGGCACCGCGCCTGTCTCCCCAGCAGAGCAGATGGCAACCGCACAATTGGCGGCTGATGCGGTAATGGCTGAGGTGAAGGAACTGGGCGGCGATGGCGGCATCATCATGGTCACGCCAGAAGGCCACGCGCTCTACAGCTTCAACACCAGCGGAATGTATCGGGGGCGGGCCAACAGTGAAGGGCTGAGCGAAGTCGCAATCTTCGGGGGCGAATAGTTCCGTCTCAGATATCGCCCAGACGACATCCTCTCGCTTCCAGAATAGGCCGCATTTCACGGTACGCTGCCGGGGTCAGATGCAACGGAATATAGGGATGCAAATGGTGGACGATGTGGAACTGCATCCCCATCGAACCGATATTTCCGACTGATGATTTCCAACTGCGCGTGTTGCGATAGCGCCCACTCTCATTGCCGGGATGATGCGGCGCCCATGACAGAAAGAAAATGATGTAGGATATGGCGATCTGGTAGGGCAGCCACCAGAGGAACACGGCTTCCAAAGCGAAGCCATTCCATGCGAGCGCTCCGAGAATTCCGATAAAGCCAACTCGGTAAGCCAGTGCCAGAACGATCAGATCGGTTCGGCCGCTGCGATAAAGACTAGCGGCATAGTCGAGATTGCGTTTCCCGCCAGGTTGCCGTTGCTTCACCGTCTCCCAAAGAGCTGACCACGGGCCGGGAGCTTTCGTGGTAATATCGACATCGAGCTCTGGATCATTGGTGTGCCGGTGGTGATCGAGATGCGTGATCCGCAGCACTTCGAACGGATAGACCAGCATCCAGCTTGTGGCGTGACCAACCAGTTCATTGAGCCATCTGAGCTTCGTGCCGGGCCGGGCGACAATATCGTGCTGCGCTTCGTGTGTTGGCAGGTAAACAAGCGCCATATTGATCGTAGCGATTGGAAACGCAGCCCACAGGGGAAGGATGCCCGAAAAAACCAGCGGCCAGAGGCTGAGCCAAACCGCGAGATTGCCGAACGCCCAGATCACCGCGATCCAAGGCACTTTGCCTGAGTATTTTCGTGCGATCTTGAGTTCGAGCTTTCTGAGGTCAGCATCTGAAAGCTGAGCCAGATCCTTAGGCACGATTTCGGATTGCGCGTTCAAATCCAGCGCCCTCCGATTTGTGCAACCAGCCCCCAGAATCCAGCGACAATCAAGGCGAAGGTCAGTGTTGAAAGGCCGAAGGGGGCAGCAAGCCCAAGTGCTCGCATGGATTGATCGATCACCGGAACGAGGAAAGCAAACGCGAAGATCAGCGGTAGGCTGCCAGCCACGAATTTGAGCGCTTGTTCCATGTCCTCTCCCCCAACCACGTTAGCAGTACAGGCCTAAATCGGAAATCCATCATCCACCTCAGCGAAGTCAGCGATAACGTCTCCGATCTTGGCAAGCGCGGCTTCAGATGCTGGATCAATCCTGTCATGAGTGCCGCGCGCTCGAAAATACGTCGCGAAAGTAATCGGTGCGCGTTCTGGAACTTCGATAAAGCCGATATCGACATACAGGCTTCCCATGCCTGGCCAGAATGATGTGCCGGTCTTGTCGCCCGCCCGCCATTCTTGGGGAAGCCCGGCCCGCACCCGGTTCTTGCCTGTTCTGGTGTCGACCATCCATTGCCGGAGTGTGGCACGGTCCGTTTCTGAAAGGACATCTCCGAACGCCAGAGTCGCGACTGTCCGTGCCATCGCCATCGGTGTGGTGGTATCGCGGATTTCGGTCTGCGGCACATTGTTGAGACCAGGCTCGGTGCGGTCCAACCGGCTGACAGAATCCCCGATTTCGCGCCAGAACGCTGTCAGCGCTGCGGGACCGCCCAATTCCCTAAGCAGAATGTTGGCGGCAGTGTTGTCGGATGTTCTCTGAGTGGCTTCGGCCAGTTCGCGCATCGTCGCACCATCGGCAGTTCGCGGCTTAGTGAAGGGCGAATAACTTACCAAATCATCTTCGGTCCATTGAACACGGGCATCAGCATCAATTGCACCGCTGGCATTGCGCGCCAGCACCATCGCTGCGAGCGACATTTTGAATGAAGAGCAATGGCCGAATCTACGCGAGCGATTGATTCCGAGCGCTTCCCCGCTGCCAGTGTCGTAAATCTCTGCACCCAGCGTGCCGCCAGCGGCGGCTTCGATAATTCGAAGCCGCGCATCCAGCCGACCAAGTACAGTCCTCTCTACCGGCACACAGGCGCTTGCCCCCAGTGCCAGCGCTCCGCCAAGAAATGCGCGTCGTTGGATCGTCACAGATGCTTCTCCATGCACAGGCTGAATTCGTCGGAGACATAGTCACCGAAAGCTGCGCATTCAGCAAACCCATGCTTTTCATAAAGCCTTTGTGCGGGGCGAAACTCCTCGGGGCGACCCGTCTCTAAGCCCAACCAGATATAGCCTCGGCTCCGTGCCTCACTGATCAAATGTTGAAGCAAAGCTTCGCCAGCGCCTTTCCCGCGATAGGCGGGGGCGGCGCGCATGGATTTCAGCTCACCGCGCTTGGCACCAAGTGCCTTCAACGCACCAACCGCGGCCAGATGATCGCCATCGCAAACTGCAAAGAATGAAACATCCGGTTCGCGCAGCCTCTCGGGAGGCATTGCATGCACTTTGCAGGCTGGCGACCAGCGGTGCATTTCTTCGAGATGGAGCCTTAGCAGATCGAGAACCGCAGCGCTTGTCAGGTCATCAGGCTCGATCTGATACTCAGTCACGAGTGCTTGTCCGCTTTGCGTTTGCCAAAGCGCATATCGGTTTCGAGCTTGGCGCGAAGCTGAGCGTAGAAGGCTTCGAGGAAGGCCTTTTCATCCCCTGCGCCGGGATCCCATCCAATCTTGCGGCAAATTGTATCGTGCACAGCAGAGATCGCGTCTTCCTGATCTTCGCGAAGCACGCGCTCCAAGGTCTGCAATTCGCGCTCACCGTAAACCGCAAGCTCAGCCTCGCCGAAATCGTATCGTGCGCCGGTCAGTTCGCTCGTGCCTTTGGCGGCTCCCTGCGTGGAAAGCGCATCAGCCAGTTTGGTTCGCGGTGCTTCGACAACCCATGTCCCGGCGATAATGTCACCGGCTCGCAGGGCGTCTTTGTTCAGCAGCGGGATCGCGAGGATCACCATCAGCCATCCCAAGCCGGCATAGCCATAATTCCCCCAGTCGCCGCTGGGCGCGACCATCAGGAACACAAGCGGCATGAACAGCTCGATATCGCGCAGCAGGTTGCGGGCAATCACCGCCTCAGGCGAAAGCTTCCCGCCATCACGCGCAGCAACTCTTATCCCGACAGCCCGCTTGCCGAAAGTCGCGCCGCGCGGACCCAATTCGAGGGCCATGAAGTACCCGTATCGGGCCAGGAAGATAAACAGGAAGAACACGATCAGAAGGAATTCTCCGGCACCGGATATCTGATCGTCAGCCCCTTCCAGCATCTCTTCGACAAGGCCGCCTGCGATCCATGCCAACAGCATGAAGAACAGCATCATGCCGACATAGATGATCAAGAAATCCAGGATCAGCGCACCCAACCGAGCGCCACGAGAGGCGACGGTCATCGGCACGGATATGCCTTCAGGCGTGATCAGCACCCGTTCGCGCTTGTTGCTGATGCCTTTTGTCACCGGATGGGCAGGGGATCCGCTGCTTGTCGCCGCCACGGTGTTCATCCCTCGTCTCCGACGCGCTGGGGTCGGTAAAGGAAGAAGTAGGCAAGCCAGAATACGAGCATGCCGCCGCCAATCATCAATCGGTTGTCGACACCGCCAACGAGCTGGCGCGGAAAAGCTTCAAGCATGGCAGCGACAACCATCATCAGAACCACGCCAACCATCACCATCGCGCCTCGGCGACCGCTGATGGCGGCGGTTTCAAGGACTGTTCTGTCGCCGGGGAAAGCCATCGACCGCCCGATATGCATGCCGGCAGCCCCGGCAAGCAGGATCGCGAACAGTTCGGTTGTTCCGTGCACACTCAGCCATGCGGCAAATTCCCAACCGAGGCCCTGGCCTGCGAACAGCCAGAACATCGCTCCGAGCACTGCGAGGTTGTAAACCAAGAGCAGCAGGGATGGGATGCCGAAAGCAAAGCCGAGCGCAAAGGCGAGGATCGCGACCCCTGCATTGTTGCTGAACAAATAGGCGGCAAAGCTGGAAAGCCCTTCCGCCGATTCTTCGACAGCCAGAGTCTCCAGCAATTGTTCTCGCGTTGCCCCTGGCACGCGGGTGTCTGTGAACTGTGTTGGGACCAGACGGTAATACCAGTCACGATCCTGCTCGACGAGGATCCAGCCAACAATCGCGCCCGCCACCATCACGAAAAGCGCAACGCAAATGTCGAGCCAGATTTCGCGCACCGCGCGGCTCCAGCCACCCATCAGGAATTCGCGCAGCCATCCAAACAGGCCCTTGCGCGGCCCGTAAACCTGAAACCA
>JBCBHD010000115.1:0-9180 GCA_038526115.1 Pseudomonadota bacterium
GATATCTTCGAAACTGCCATTGGCACCGTCTGGAAATGCGATCCAACCAATCCTTTCGCTCGAAGGAAAGGGACCACTGTTGGCCTGACTGCGCTCAATCGCGAGTTGGAAGCCGAACGTGGAGGGTGACTGAGCAATTGATGTGATGTGCGGACGTGAGGCCTGATTAGCTATGTCGCGGGTTTCGCTGTTCGCTGTCTGCAACTGGTGGAGGATTAAAGGCGTGGAGAGCAGTGGGGCGGTGAATGTCACGTTGCTCCAGCTTGCAACACCCCCAGTAAACCCGCTGCCAAACTGCACATTTGAAAGATCTGTGAAGCCGGCTTCAATTACTGTGCCGTCGGGCAAAACATGACGTCCGGGCTCAACTGCGATGTAGTAAGTGTCCATCGCAAGGTGACGGCCATCCCAATTGTCTGGTTCCAGTATCAGCTCATCGAAACCGGTCGTGGTGACATTGGTGATCCGTATGGATGCCGAGTTGTTCCCAACAGAAGAAGGGATCGCAACTACAATTGGTGGAGTGTCGAACTGTTGTTGGAAGTTCACCCTATCGGGTGTCCGATTGCTTCCTAATGTATCATGCGCTTCAAATACCCCAGCCTCGATCCGGCCTGCATTGGCTTGGCTTGGAAAGCACAATAGCAATAGCGCGGACGCAGCAATCCGCAAAAGCACCGGAAGAGACTTATGGAATGAAGCCTGTGACATGGGTTAATCGTGTCCTGTAACGATTAACACTGGCTTCATATTGAACGGAATCGATGTAAACTTTGGTAAATCTTGGTCGAGGGCCAGTGTGAGCTGAGAATCGTCGTGTCAGGGCCAGGGGTGCGGAAGGTTCGCGGCCGCGCTTTGACCACTTGTTAATTTGCGTGTATTTCAGCGCTTGAAACATCGGCTGAGCGGCCCATATCGGCGGCTCGGTCATTTCTGCGTAGCTTGCGGTTGACGGATTGCTCGAATCACCGTAAGCGCGCCGCTCATTCGACACGTTCGAAATCAGTCTGGAAGGCAACGCTTCATTGTGTGCCAACCGGGCTTTTTGCCGTCTTGGGACCTCGCATGGTCAAGGCTCAAGTCGGCAGCGGGCGCGTCAATGATTGAGCGTTGAGATGGGGGCTCCGGCAATCCGCCGCAAACCCCTGTGGAGCATGGAGAAATAAGTGGCTCGTATTGCCGGGGTCAATATCCCCACAAACAAGCGTGTGATCATCGCGCTGACTTACATTCACGGAATTGGCCGCACGACGGCAGTTCAGATCGCCGACAAGCTTGGCATCCCGCACACTGCGCGCGTTCAGGATCTTACCGATGAGGAAGTCCTGCGTATCCGTGAGACAATCGACAGCGATCATCAGGTCGAAGGTGACCTTCGTCGTAACACTGCGATGAACATCAAGCGTCTGATGGATCTGCGGACCTATCGCGGTCTGCGCCATCGTAATGGTCTGCCCGTTCGCGGTCAGCGTACGCACACAAACGCCCGCACCCGCAAGGGTAAGGCCAAGCCGATCGCCGGGAAGAAGAAGTAAGCTCAGTTCTTCCTGACGCTTTTTCCTTCACCTGCATTTTAAAGGAATACGAGAAATGGCACGCGAACCCGGCAAAGTAAGGCGCCGCGACAGAAAAAATATCAGCAGCGGCGTGGCGCATATCAACGCCAGCTTCAACAACACCATGATTACCATCACCGATGCGCAGGGGAATGCCATCAGCTGGTCCAGCGCCGGCATGATGGGCTTCAAGGGCAGCCGTAAGTCGACGCCATATGCAGCGCAGGTCGCTGCTGACGATGCCGGCAAGAAAGCTGCTGAGCATGGTGTCCGCACTCTCGAAGTCGAAGTGAAAGGCCCCGGTTCGGGCCGTGAGAGCGCTCTGCGCGGTCTCGCCGCTGTTGGCTTCAACATCACGTCGATCCGCGATGTGACGCCTATCCCGCATAATGGGGTGCGTCCGTCGAAACGTCGCCGCGTCTGATCCGTCTCCGCTCGGCGGTCGTTCTGATCGCCGGGACTTCCTCGGACCGGACGCGCATCGCAAGCGTTCCGGTTCGCTGACATTTTTGAACCGCTGTAAAGCGAATTAGGGGAAATCCATGTCCGTCAACACGAAGAACTGGCAGGAACTCAAGAAACCCAACACACTCGAAATCAAGGAAGGCGGCGATAAGACCCGCAAGGCAACTTTTGTTGCTGAACCGCTTGAGCGCGGTTTTGGTCTGACGCTTGGCAACGCGCTGCGTCGCGTGTTGCTCAGCTCGCTTCAGGGCGCTGCCATCACCTCGATCAAGATCGAGAACGTGCTGCACGAATTCTCATCGCTTGCGGGCGTACGCGAAGATGTGACTGACATCGTTCTGAATGTGAAGCAGATCGCTCTCAAAATGGAAGGTGAGGGCGCCAAGCGTCTCCAGCTTTCGATGACCGGCCCTGCTGAAGTCAAAGCGGGCGACATTGCTGTGACAGGCGATATCGAAGTGATGAACAAGGATCTTGTCCTGTGTCACCTCGATGAAGGCGCTACGCTGAACATGGAGCTGACCGCTGACGTAGGCAAAGGCTATGCCCCGGCAGTTCAGAACCGCCCTGCTGACGCGCCGATCGGTCTGATCCCTGTTGACTCGCTGTACAGCCCGGTTCGCCAGGTAAGCTACAAGGTTGAGAATGCTCGTGTCGGTCAAGAACTGGACTACGACAAGCTGTCACTGACCGTCGAAACCGATGGCACTGTCACTCCTGAAGACGCCGTGGCCTACGCTGCGCGCATCCTGCAGGACCA
The DNA here is from genome assembly GCA_038526115.1 of Pseudomonadota bacterium. Classification (GTDB taxonomy): domain Bacteria; phylum Pseudomonadota; class Alphaproteobacteria; order Sphingomonadales; family Sphingomonadaceae; genus Erythrobacter. Next base: position 2,782 of record JBCBHD010000115.1, read on the forward strand.
GCTGACTCTGTTTGTCCACTTCGAAGATGGTATCCCGCAGCCGCAATCGGCCATGATCGGTCATGCTGCACAGCCGCAGGAAGACGATGCCAACCAGCTCAACCGCTACCTTCTCAAGAAGGTCGACGAGTTGGAACTGTCGGTGCGTTCAGCCAACTGTCTCAAGAACGACAACATCATTTACATTGGCGATCTGGTTCAGAAGACCGAAGCCGAGATGCTGCGCACGCCGAATTTCGGCCGCAAGTCGCTAAACGAGATCAAGGAAGTGCTTTCCAGCATGGGGCTGCGCCTCGGCATGGACATCCCTGGCTGGCCGCCAGAGAATATCGAAGAAATGGCCAAGAAGCTCGAACAAGAGCTGCTGGGTTAATCCGGGTAACGGCGGCGCACCCATAAGCGCCGCCAGCACTGGGCTACCTCGTACGGGCCCTTTTCGAACTGAAGGAAGACTACAATGCGTCACGGAATTTCACAGCGTAAGCTGAGCCGTAAGTCGGGCCACCGCAAGGCCCTGTTCCGCAACATGGCGGCAGCGTTGATCAAGCACGAACAGATCAGCACCACTCTGCCAAAGGCAAAGGAACTGCGTCCTTACATTGAGAAGCTGGTAACTCTTGCCAAGCGCGGCGGGCTTTCGAACCGTCGTCTTGCGCAATCGCGTCTGCTGGATGAAACGCAGCTCAAGAAGCTGTTTGACGTTCTGGCAGAGCGTTACAGTGATCGTGAAGGCGGTTACACTCGCATCATTAAAGCAGGCTACCGTGATAGCGACAGCGCTCAGATGGCCATCATTGAGTTTGTTGACCGCGACGTGGAAGCCAAGGGTCAGGACAGTGGTCCGGACATGAGCGAGCAGGACGAATACGAAGACGCGTAAGCCGCGGCTTTAAATCAGAATTCCGAAAGGGCCGTTGGAGCAATCCGCTGGCCCTTTTGCTTTGCGCGCTTGACTTTTCTCCGGAATGATCTGATATTTCTGTCATGACAGAAATTAATGTTGATTCGAAACTTCCACCTTCCATTGCCAAGTTTGTCCTGCATTGGGGTGACCTTGGTGGGCAGTGGGGCGTGAACCGATCCGTGGCGCAAATTCACGCGCTCCTCTTTATCTCGGATGCGCCGCTTACTGCGGATGAGATTGCCGACAAGCTCGGCATGGCGCGATCGAATGTGTCGAACTCCATCAAGGAGCTTCTGGGATGGCGCTTGATCCAGCGCGTGCCGGTGATGGGGGACAGGCGCGATCACTTTACCGCCGAAGCGGATATCTGGGAAATGGCGGTTCGCATCGCGCAAGGTCGGAAGGCCCGTGAGATTGATCCGGCTGAAGAAGCGCTACGGCTCTGCAATGATGAAGCTGCGCAAGATGATGAAGTCAGTCCAGAAGCGAAGCAGAAGCTCGCGGACATGCTCGATTTCGTCACCACGATGTCGCGGTGGCACGATGAGATGCTGAAAGTGCCAAAGCCCGCACTCACGGCACTCATCAAGATGGGATCAAGCGTTACGCGCCTGATCAACTGGCGACCGGGCAAGGGAGCCGACTGAACCCACAGGGCATATAATTACATCCCCGCGAAAGGGGGTCGAAATGAAACCGCAGATCGCTCAAATTCTCGAACCGGAAAGAAGCCAGCTCAAGCCAGACAGTGCCGGTCACAGCGGAGCATACGATACCAGGTTTCGTCGCTTGGTTGGAAAGGAGGCTTGGGAGCGTTTGCCTGAAGCCGTGCAACGCCGGTTTTCCAAGCGCGTCGAAGGTGACCGCGTGGTTATCTATCCCGGTGTCATCAAACAGGCGCGCTTTTCCGGAGTAGGTCGCGTGTTGGCGCAGGTGTGCCGGTTGATTGGCGGGCCGTTGCCCCTCAGTGCGGATTGCAATGTTCCGGCGGCGGTTTCGGTTTCGGAAGACTGCAAAAGCGGTGGCCAATGCTGGACCCGCGTTTATGGCCGCAAGTCCGGTTTCCCGCAGGTCATTCACAGCGCCAAGCGTTTCGCCGGGCCAAGCGGACTGGAAGAGCATATCGGGCGCGGCATTGGCATGGCTTTGCGCGTATCGGTGGTCGAAGGCGGTCTCGAATTCCGGAGCGAGCACTATTTCATCGAATGGTTCGGCAAACGCATAAAGCTGCCGCGCTGGATGGAGCCTGGCCAAACCGCTGTCCGGCACATCGATCAGGGGGAGGGGCGCTTCATCTTCTCTCTGGACGTTCGCCATCCTTGGTTTGGAGAGATCGTCTATCAGGAAGGGGTCTTTGAAGATGCCTAACTCCCAAACCGCACTGAAAGTCCTGATCCTTGGCGCAAGCGGCGTGTTTGGATCCCGATTGGCGAAACTGGCGAGCCGCGAACCGGGCGTCGCCCTTACACTGGCGGCTCGCCATCAGGATCGGTTGGAACAGGTTGCCGCAGAACTATCGGGCGATGCGCGCTGTGTCGCGCTGGATCGCAACACGCTGACCGCGCTCGACCTTGAAGGTTTCGATCTGGTGATCGACGCCGCCGGTCCGTTTCAATCTTCGCATATGCGCGTGGTGGAATCTGCGATCGCCGCCAGGGTCGGCTATGTCGATCTTGCCGATGGGAGAGAATTCGTGCGCGAGTTTCCGCGCTTCGATGAATTCGCGAAGGGGGCGGAGATTGCACTCACCACCGGAGCGAGCTCGATCCCGGCGCTTTCCCATGCGGTGATCGACGAACTAACTGAAGGCTGGCGGGACATTGATCATTTGCGGATCGGCATCTTCCCCGGAAACCGTGCACCGCGAGGCCTGTCCGTAGTAGAAGCGATCCTGTCTTACGTCGGCCAGCCTGTTCGGGTGCTTCGCGACGGTGACTGGCAGTCCGTGCCGGGCTGGGGGATGACACACCGTGAGGAGACTCCGGGTGTCGGCGCACGCTGGGCAAGCGTGTGTGACACTCCCGAACAGGATCTGCTGGTTGAACGGTATGCGCCGCGTGAAGGGGCGGATTTCTTTGCGGGGCTGGAGTTGTCGATCTTGCATCTCGGCCTTGCGGCGTTTTCGCTGCCTGTGCGTTGGGGCTGGATCAAGAACTTGCGTCCGATTGCCCGCCCGATGCTTGCGATGGCGAAGTGGTTCCTACCATTCGGTTCAGATCGCGGGGCTATGTCGGTCCATGCGCGCGGGATTGATGGCAATGGAGAACGTGTCGCACGGCGTTGGGTGCTCAAAGCGGATGCCAATCGAGGGCCACATGTGCCTGTGCTTGCCGCTCTGGCTATGATCCGCCGGTATCGCGATGGAGCACCACCTGAACCCGGAGCAAGGCCATGCTCTGGTTTGCTCACCCTTGGCGATTTCGAAGGTGATTTTCAGAGGCTCGGTATAGAGCACAGTCTGTTCGGTGCTGATGATCCGGCGATTGGTTTTGACTTGCAGGAGACTCCGCGCCAATCCTGGGCGGCATGATCCGGACAATCCTTGCCAGCGCCGCCGCCGCGCTATTCACAATCGCCCCTGCCGCCGCTCAAACCGCGCAAAGCCGGCTCGATGATCGTTATGATCGAGCCCTTGCAGCCGGGTATAAAGCGCTGATGCTGTGCAGCGGTATCGCGAATGCCGAACGTAACGGAAAGTCGCGCACGCCTGAACACATAGAGCAGTGGGAGCTGACAGGCATCTATCCCGCGCTTGATCCGATTGTCCGCACTCTTCCGCACACGATAGTGCGGGGCCAGCCGATCGAGTTTCGCAGTCCGAAACAGGGGTTTGTTCGCCATGTCGAGGTAAGTTGGGCAGACGACATGCCGCCGCGCATCGCCGAGTACCGGGGCAGGCAAGGCTGCGCTGTGCTGCCGATAGGCACGAACCCGGCAACGCTTTCAGACAAAACCGCATCTTTTCGCAGACAAGCGCCAGTGGTCGCTCCAATCATTCTCAGCGAACAGGCACCGGAATTGCAGGCGGTTGGCAAAGCAGCATTTGGCGATGCCTATGGTGAAGGGTCGCGGACGACGGCTGTGTTGATCAGCCGTGATGACACCATGCTGTTTGAAGACTTCGCCGAGGGGTTCGATCGCAACACGCCGCAGCGCACCTGGTCCGTGGCGAAGAGTATCGCCGCCACACTCGTCGGCGTGGCTGTGCAGGAAGGCGCAGTCGATGTGTCCGAAAGTGCGGGAGCCGGAATCAACGCGACTGATCCAAGATCCGCGATCACAATTGATCAAATGCTGCGTATGGCAAGCGGGCGGTATTCCGACACGCCCGGCAATCGCACTGATCCCCTGTATTGGGGCGGGGCCAGTGTTGATGAACGCGCGCGGACATGGCCGCTCGTGCACAAACCCGGCACGGTGTATCGCTATGCCAACAACGATACGTTGATGGCGATTGAGGCAATTCAGCCTTGGCTGGATGAACGCGGTCTCACCCAGCTGACAGAGCAACTCGGTATGTTCGATGTTGCGATTGAGACTGATTGGCAAGGCAATCGTATGCTGTCGAGCCAGGTTTGGGCGTCAGGAGACGATCTGATGTCACTGGGGCAGCTCTATTTGGACAATGGCGTCCGCTGGGCCGGCCAGCGACTGTTGCCCGAGAATTGGCGAGACTATGTTTCCGATCCCTCTGGTCCGCAGCCACAAGGCACGCAGTGGGGTTATGGTGCGGGCTGGTGGACCTTTCGCAGGCCTGAAGGCAACGCGTTCGAAGGTATCCCAGATGATGCCTTCGCCGCACGCGGCAACCGCGGGCAATATGTGGTGGTCGTGCCGAGCCGAAGTGTTGTGATTGTGCGGCGCGGAGAGGACATGGTTGGGACGCGGTTCAACATAGTGGCCTTCACCCGCGATGTGCTCGCGGCTCTAGACTGAAAAGGTAGTCAGGCCCGGTCAAGGTATGGTCCGATACAACGGAACTCACAGCGCCGAGAAATCTCAGCCAGCTTCCACGCGTTCATAAAAGTAGCGATAAACCTGAACAAACGCTGCTAGACCTCTTCAGGCTTACCTCACAGCGAATCATCCATAAGGGGCTCAACGCCGGGCAATCCCGCACCGGCCAAACCCGAGGATGATACCAATGACGAAGCTGAAAAAGACTCTCGCCAAAGGCACGCTCGGGACTGTCGCGGCTGGCGCGATGGCCCTGGCGACCGCCACTCCCGCGATGGCAGACAATTATCGAGGCAAGGACCGCATTGATGCTGGCGACGTGATCGCCGGAGCGGTGATTATCGGCGGCATTGCTGCTCTTGCCGGAGCTTTTGATGGCGACAAACGGGATCGCTACCGTGACAGGCGCTATCGTGATCGTAACTACAATCGCGGTTACCGCCAGAATGTCCGATACAACCGAGGACAGTTCAACGGTCGCCGTGCGGTGCAGCGCTGCGTGAACGCGGCCGAGCGCCAGGCGCGCAGATTTGGCGGCTATCGCTTCGCCGATGTGACTCAGATCCGCGATGTTGACCGGACCCGGTATGGCTTCCGTGTGAAGGGCCGGATCGAAGTCGAAGGCCTGCGTGGTAGCGGATATGGCTATGGCAATCAGGGCTATGATCGCGGTCGCTTCACCTGCTGGTTTGACGGTCGGGGCCGTCCGCAGGTCGACTTCCGCGGCATTCGCGGGCTGCGTTAAGAGCCCGCATAAGCTGACCCTTGGGGGTGTTTCCTCCTGAGCGCCAAGCGTGCAGCCTCCAAGGGTCTTTCACAGAATTGGAAACTTCACTGTATCCCATGCATTTGATCTAAGCGGTTCAGGCCAGTTTAAGCCTGTTCCGCTTAGGTCTTTTGACATCTTTGAGCGATTGGTGGCCGCTCGTACCAAACAGGAGGGAGCATTCATGGCTCTACAATCTCGTTTTGGGGCGTTTGCTGGCCTTCTCGCCGCCGCCTCTATGGCTTCAACCCCGGCTTTCGCCAGCGAAATGCCGTCGGGTCTGATCACACAGTCAGCGCCGGGCAGCGCGGCTTTCATGCAATTCGACAGCAGCACCTATGACAGCGAAACCGATATTTCGGAATGGCGCCGCGGATGGGGCCGCCGTGGCTGGAGACGTGGTTGGCGTCGCCACCGTCGCGGTGTGCGTGCCGGTGATGTGCTGGCCGGTGTTCTGATTCTTGGCGGAATTGCGGCTGTGGCCAACGCCGCTAACAACAATCGCCGCCGTGAACGTGATGTGGTGATTGTCGATCGTGATCGTGATCGTGATCGCAATTATGATCGCCGCGACGACCGGCGGGATGATCGTCGCACCACGCGTCGTAGTGGCGGATCAACGGGTCTGGAAAACGCAGTCTCGCAATGCGTTGACCGGATCGAGCAGGACATTCGCGTCGACAATGTCGACAGCGTGGATCGCACGGGGCAGGGCTGGCTCGTAGCCGGAACTCTGTTCAACGGATCAAGCTTCCTCTGCCGGATCGGCAAT
>JBCBHD010000116.1:0-1441 GCA_038526115.1 Pseudomonadota bacterium
CAATCGAAGCCAACGCCATCAGGCCAGCGTCGGCCACATACACCCAGGACTTTGAACAATGCACCCATTTGATCGTCTCGAACCAGGCGATCATATTGCCGCTGCAATTCTTCGGCTTTGGCAGGCGTCATCCGCTGAAGTGCCTCCAGCCTTACGTCGATCCCCATCTGCACGAGCCATTCGCCCTGCATTTGCACGCCCATCACATCCGCGCCGTTCTTTTCAGCCACTTCCTTAAGCATCTCGAAATCGACATGCGCTGTCAGATCCGCCTCTCCAGGATGGCTGAGCGGATCGACCTTTTTGTGTTTCTTGAGCGCTTGCAGCGTCGATCCGGCGCGCAGTTCCATTGACCCGTAATCGATGATCAGCGCCGCACCGCCCTGATTGACAAGCCGTTGGGAAATCTCCGTCATAACCGTCGCTGCCGCAGGACTTGTTTCAATCATTGAACCTTGCGACGCGCTTTTCCAGCTCGTCGGCACGACCGAATCCATCGGCTTGTCTCCGGCGACGAATGTGAAGCGATCATCCTCCAGCCCAACCATCCGTTCGTGCCAGCCTTGGGCGGAACGAACGAGTTGGTGGATCGGCAACGCATCGAAGAATTCGTTCGCAACAATCAGTAGCGGGCGATCTTCAGGCAGGGTCGACAGGTCATTGTGAAAACGAACGGCCGGAAATTCCTGCCGCTGAATCTTGCGCAGTTCGATCGACCCTTCAACAAAATGCAGGTGCGGGTCGAAACCATATTTGCCAGCGGCGCGCAGCACATCCTTGGTCAGAGTGCCGCGTCCGGGACCGAGTTCGACATAATGGATATTGTCAGAACGGCCCATTTTCACCCACAAATCCGCCAACCAAAGACCGATCAGTTCGCCGAACATCTGGCTGACTTCTGGCGCCGTGATGAAGTCACCTTCTTCACCCAAGGGATCGCGGCTTGCGTAGTAGCGCGCGTTGCTCTCGCCCATGAATTGCGCGAGACTGATCGGGCCGGTTTCACGGATCAAGCGGCGGAAACTGTCGCCGAGATTGGCGGCCTTTTCCTCGGCCTCCAGCTTCGCTTTCTCTTCTGCCAGAGCCTTGGCTTTGGCTTCCTCAGCCGCTTTCTTCTCGGCCTCCTTGCGGGCCTTCTCTTCGGCTTTGGCCTTTGCTGCAGCCTCACGCTTAGCTTTCGCTTCGGCTTCAGCCTTGGCTTTTTCCTCGGCTTTACGCTTCGCCTCTGCTTCCTCCTTGGCTTTGGCCTCGGCCTCTTTCTTCGCTTTTTCTTCGGCTTCTTTCTTGGCCTTCTCCGCGGCTTCGCGCTTAGCTTGCTCTTCTGCTTCCCGCTTGGCTTTGGCCTCGGCAGCCGCTTTGGCTGCTGCGGCCTCCGCCTTTCGTTTAGCCTCTGCCTCTGCCTCTGCCTCAGCTTTAGCCTTGGCTTCAGCTTTCGCTTTTT
>JBCBHD010000116.1:1541-9165 GCA_038526115.1 Pseudomonadota bacterium
GCTTTCGCTTTTTTCTCAGCCTCGCGTTTGGCTTTCTCTTCGGCCTCCTTCTTCGCCTTCGCTTCGGCGGCCGCTTTTGCCTTGGCCTCGGCCTCACGCTTGGCCTTTGCCTCGGCTTCCGCTCTCTTCGCGATCGCCGCTTGAGATTGCCGCTCGGCGTCAGCCTCAGCGAGGCTCAATACAGGAGTTTCGGAGCCGTCCGGTTCAATCAACCGCAAGGTCGAGCGCCAAAGGCGCGGATCATCGTCCAGAATCAGGCCGGCATTCAAGCCGTCTGCGGGCTGCTCCCCACGCCCGTGCCAACCGGCTTGCGGGTCACCGCGTAAAGCGTGACAATCAATCCAATCAAGATCAGCGGTACTGACAGCCATTGCCCCATCGATAGCCCGGTTCGAGCTGCAAAGTCAGCCAATTGTGCATCGGGTTGCCGGAAAAATTCGTTAACGAACCGAGCAATTCCCATGCCGAGCGTAAAAACACCAACCAGCAAGCCAGGGCGGAATCGTGCTTTGGTCTTCCAGAACAGCAGCAACAAGATGACCAGCAACGCCAGACCTTCGAGACCAGCCTGATAAAGTTGGCTTGGGTGGCGCACGACTTCTCCTGCTCCAGGAAAGATCATGCCCCAGGAAACATCCGTTTCACGGCCCCACAGTTCGCCATTGTTGAAGTTGGCCAACCGTCCAAGCAGCATGCCCATCGGCACGCTGACAGCGATGTAATCGCACACTCGCAGAAAATTGAGCTTATCGCGCCAGGTAACCCACACAATTGCAAGCACCACGCCCATCAGCCCGCCGTGAAAGCTCATCCCGCCGTCCCACAGCCGCAGCAGTTTCCAGCTAACGAACCCTTCGCCTGAAAAATCGGTGAAGGCGCTGGGGATTCCCGTTTCGCCGCCGGTGTAGAAAGCAGCATAGCCCAATCGGCCACCCAGGATGACGCCGAGCGTGCAATAGAAAAACAAGTCATCGGCATGCCGCTGCGCCATCGGAGCACCGGGAGCCTTGAGCATTTTCGACGTGTGCCAGTAGGCAAAGATCACACCAAGCAGATACGCGAGCGAGTAATAGCGCAGCGTGAAGAAGCCGAAGATATCAATCCCCGGTTTCATTCCGAGATCCGACCAGTAAATCGGATCGGCAGCGCCGCTTGCAGCAAGTAGTGACAGCACGAAGCGAACCTCTTAATAGCGTGACTGAGGCCGCACAGGCGGGCCTTTCGTGCGGCTTTTGGCACAGCGCGGGGTCCGGGGGAAGCCTGCGCGAGCTGCCGATATTCAGGTACTGCTAACAGGCAGCACTGTCGAACCGATAGACAAGGTTGATTAGGAGAGAAAATCGCATGCCCACCCAGCTGGACACGGCGCTAGAAACGATCATCGGCGAACTGACCAAGGAAGGTCAGCCATTCGCGACAGTCGGGTTTGAACGTGGTGGTGTTTCGCTACCGGCATTTGCCGTATCTCCACCCACTCTGGCTCATTATTTCGCGCACTTCTGCAATGAGCACAAAGACGTGGAGTTTCTTGTCGATGGCGAAATTCGCCTGACGTTTGGCCAGGCCTATGCGGCAGCGGTGTGCGTTGCGCAGGGGTTGGCAAATGATCACGGCGTGCAAAAAGGCGACCGGGTCGGGATCGCAGCTCGCAATTCTGCCAACTGGATCATTGCCTATATGGGCATCGCGATGGCTGGCGGTTGTGTCACGCTGCTCAACGGTTTCTGGTCGGGTGAAGAGCTTGCCTACGGAATTGATCTGGCTGAATGCAAACTGGTTCTGGCCGATGGCGGACGGGCCAAGCGGCTCGAAGGTCACGACCACAAAGCCACACTGGTGATGATGGAACACGATTGCGCTCCGGCGGAAGGGCTCGCCAATGCTTGGGCCGCTCCGGGCGCGGATTCTCCTTCGGTGGCTATGGCAATGCTCGGCCAGCTCGGTCCCGATGATATCGCTACGATCCTTTACACTTCGGGTTCGACCGGCAAATCCAAAGGGGCTTGGTCTGATCATCGCGGCGTGGTGCACGGTGTAATGAGCTATGTCAGCCAAAGCGCGATGGCCAAGGTGCTGCTGGAAAGCCAGGGGCAGGATGTAAGCGACCAACCCTGCGCGCTCGTCGCCGTACCTCTGTTCCACGTTACCGGCGAAGTCCCGCTGTTCCTGCAAAGCTATGCCATTGCACGGAAACTGGTCTTGATGCCGAAATGGAATGGTGGCGAAGCACTGCGTCTGATGGCGGAAGAGAAGGTGACGTATTTCGTTGGCGTTCCGTTGATGAGCTATGAGATTGCCAATCATCCAGACCGCGAGAAATACGATCTGTCGGCATGCAAAAGCTTCGCCGCTGGCGGTGCACCACGCCCGGTTGAGCATGTCACCCGTATCAAGGAAGCGTTTCCCGAAGGCTTCCCGTTGCTGGGCTATGGCCTAACGGAAACCAACGCGGTTGGCTGCGGCAATTTCAACGAGAACTACATCGCAAAACCCGGCTCGACTGGCAAAGCCAGCCAGCCGATGGTCGACCTCGCAATCCTCGATGATGATGGCAACAAACTGCCCCAAGGCAGCGTGGGCGAAGTGTGCATTCGATCCATCGCCAATTTCCGCGGCTACTGGAACAATGACGAAGCGACCAGCGCGGCGTTTACCGACGATCAGTATTTCCGCACCGGCGACCTCGGCTATCTTGATGAGGACGAGTATCTGTTCATCGTTGACCGCAAGAAAGACATCATCATTCGCGGCGGCGAAAACATCTCCTGCATCGAAGTGGAAGATGCGGTCTACGCGCACAGCGACATTGCAGAATGTTCCGTTTTCGGGCTCCCAGATGATCGAATGGGCGAGGTACCAGCGGCCGTTTTCCGCACCAAGCCCGGCCGTCCCGAAATGACGGCAGCACAATTGCGCGAATTCCTGCTGTCCCGAATTGCGCCTTTCAAGGTGCCGCTCGAAGAGCATATCTGGGTCGTGACCGAGGTGCTTCCTCGCCTCGGCACGCAGAAGATCGACAAGAAAACTCTGCGCGAAGAATATACGCAAAAGCTGCTCGCCGCATGATCGGATGCGCCGCGCCTCGTCGGCCTTGCTAGGGACTATGGCATGAGCACCCGGCGCGTACCCAATCAGCGCGCAATTCTGGACCGCAGAGCTTTGGCGGAACAGATTGCAACATTGGCCCACGAAAAGGGCGATGCAGCGCGACCTGCAATTCTCGAAGCCTTGCGAGAAGCTCTCGACAATGGCCGGGAGGAGCTCGCGCGGCGGCTTTCTGCGAAACCATCAGCCGGGTATGAGTGTGTTCACGGGCACGCTTTTCTGATCGATCAGCTGGTTCGCGTGATTCACGATTATGTGACCGAGTTTGTCCACCCGGCCCATAATCGCACAGCCGCGGAACGGCTCGCTATCCTCGCTGTAGGAGGGTATGGCCGCGCAGAGATGGCGCCGCATTCCGACGTCGACATTGCCTTTATCACCCCAATGAAACGTGCGCCCTGGTGCGAACAGGTGATCGAAGCGATGCTTTATCTGTTGTGGGACCTGGGCCTGCAGGTCGGCCATTCCAGCCGTACGGTCGCCGACAGCATGAAAATGGCCAAGGAAGACCTGACGATCCGCACCGCTCTGCTCGAAGGGCGATTGGTTTGGGGTGATCAGGATCTCTACGAGGAACTGAGGCAACGTTTCTGGAACGATGTCGTCAAGGGCAGCGAACGGCTGTTTCTGACGCAGAAGCTCGAAGAACGCGAAGCGCGTCACAAGCGCATGGGCGATAGCCGCTATGTCGTCGAACCGAATGTCAAAGACGGGAAAGGCGGCTTGCGCGACCTTCAGACCCTGTATTGGATCGGAAAGTATATCCATCGCGCTGAAACCGCTTCCGAGCTGGTTGGCGTCGATCTGCTGACGCAGTCGGAATATCGCAGTTTTCGCCGTGCCGAAGGGTTCTTGCTGGCCGTGCGCTGCCATATGCACACAATCACCGGGCGCGCCGAAGATCGGCTGACTTTCGATCTTCAGCGCGAAGTCGCATCACGCATGAACTTTGCCGACCGTCCGGGAAAAAGCGCCGTTGAGCGGTTCATGCAATTCTACTTTCTACAGGTGAAACGCGTAGGCAACGTCACGGGCGTTTTCCTCGCCCACCTCGATGAAAAGTTTGCGAAGAAAAGCGTGCGCAGTGGGTTCTTCGCCGGGTGGAACGCGAAGCCGCGAACCTTGAACGGTTACATCGTCGAAGCGGGCCGTTTGAAGGCACCGAGTGACAACTGGTTTGAAAAAGACCCGGTTCGATTGATCGAGGTGTTCCAGATCGCCGAAGCGCAGGGTCTCGAAGTGCACCCGGAAACGATGCGGCAAGCTGATCGCGATTCGAAATTGATCAAGGCGTCTGTGCGCAAGGACAAACGCGCCAACGCTCTGTTCCTGTCTCTTCTCGGTGGCAGAAACGACCCGGAAACAGCATTGCGCTGGATGAACGAAGCCGGTGTGTTCGGTCGTTTCGTTCCGGACTTTGGCCGGGTCAATGCCCAAATGCAGTTCGACATGTATCACCACTACACTGTCGATGAGCACACCATTCGCGCTATCGGGTTGTTGAGCCAGATCGAGCGGGGATTGCTGAAAAAGGATCACCCGCGTGCAGCCGAGCAGATCCACAAGATTGCATCACGGCGAGCGCTGTATGTAGCAGTGCTGTTGCACGACATTGCTAAAGGCCGAGGCGGCGATCACTCCGTCCTTGGTGCTCAAGTTGCGTACGAGCTTTGCCCGCGTTTCGGATTGAACGAGAAGGAAACCGAGCTCGTCGCGTGGCTTGTCCTACAGCACTTGTTGATGAGTTCGACCGCACAAAAGCGCGATCTGACGGACCCGAAAACGATCGAGGATTTCGTCACCGAGGTGAAGACTGTCGATCGCCTTCGAAATCTCGCAATCCTGACCATCGTTGACATTCGCGCTGTCGGCCCCGGCACCTGGAACAGTTGGAAAGGCCAGTTGATCGGTGAACTTTATGACGCTGCACAGGAACGCATGCGCCTTGGCCACAAGCGCCATGGCCGCGCTGAACGCGTGCATGCGAAGAAAGCGGCGGTGGCGCAGGTTCTGGACGCCAAGGATCATCTGATCGATGAGGTCGGTGAGATGATGAGCGATGCATACTGGATCGCAGAACCGGAAGACATCATCGCGAAGAACTTCATTCAATATGAAGAAGCGCGGCGGATCGATGAGCATCTTTCGATTCATTGCGAGCCGGATGACGAACGCGGTGCGACTCTGGTCAGCGTGATCGCGGCCGACCATCCGGGGCTGTTCTATCGAATAGCCGGCGGGATTCACCTGGCCGGTGCCAACATTATTGATGCGCGCATTCACACCGCCATGAATGGCTATGCGGTGGATAATTTCCTGGTGCAGGATCTTCACGGAGAGGCGTTTCGCGAAGAGCACCAGATCGCGCGGCTCAAAAAAGGGATAAAGGAAGCGCTGCTTGCTCAAGTTGAGCTGGTCCCGAAACTGGCAGCTCGACCGCTGGCGCATTCACGCGCCCGAACGTTCGACGTCGCACCGAACGTGAATTTCGACAATTCTGCCTCCAACCACTTCACTGTTATTGAAGTAACTGCACGAGACCGGCCAGCTCTGCTCAACCGGCTCGCCCATGCTCTTTATCGCGCCAATTTAATGGTCCAGTCAGCGCATATCACGGCCTATGGAGAAAGTGCGGCTGATACATTCTACGTGACAGATCTGACCGGTGCCAAAGTTACCGCACCGGAACGTCTCGCAGAGATTGAGGCGATGCTGCTTGATGCTGCCAGCGACGAGCTTCAGGAGCAGCTCGAAGAAGCTTGACCCAAACGCGCGCGCAGTCGCGTTGCAAGGAGGTCACATTTCACGTTGCAAATTGAGTTGCGTGACCTGAACTTATTTCCTAACTCCCATGCCCTTATCTCAGGGAGAGAGACATAATGGCACTACGTAACCCCGCGCGGGCCTTTTCCGCGTTCCTCCTTTGCTCCGCTGCGGCCATCCCCTTTACGGCCCATGCTCAGGACGCTGAAGCGATTGAAGATGCTGCAGTGTCCGAAGAGAACACCATTCTGGTCACCGGCTCACGGATCCGGCGCCAATCTCAGGCGGACCTTGCTTCGCCTTTGGCGACCCTTGGCAATGAAGCGATTGCCGATATCGGCGCGCAGAACATCGGTGAAATCACCCAAACGCTGACGATCAACAGCGGCGCTCAAAACAACCCTGACGCTTTCACCCAAGGTGGTACGACGGGAACGTCCAACATCAACCTGCGCGGGCTTGGCGTGGCCTCGACACTAATCCTGCTCGACGGCAAGCGTCAGACACTGTCCGCAGCACCGACCAATGACGGAATCAACTTCGTCGACACCAGTTCGCTTGTCCCGCTGATTGCGGTCGAGCGGGTCGAAATCCTCAAGGATGGCGCATCCTCGCTGTATGGTTCGGATGCCGTTGCAGGCGTGGTCAACTTCATCACGCGCGACAGCTACGAAGGCGTGGTGCTGTCAGGCGAATACACCGACCACCTCGGAACCGGGAATTACTCGGAATACAACATTCAGGGCCTGGCCGGCTTCAGCGCTGGCGATTTCAACCTCGTCGCGGCGGTCAGCTACGTTGATCGCTCTGCCCTGACCACTGCTGAGCGGCGCCTTTCACAAGGACCAATCTTTGCCGCGGACGGCACGCCAACCTTCTTCGGTGACGATACATCCGCCCTTGGTAATCCAGGTTCGTTCTTTGGCGTTCCCGGTTTCCCTGCCAGTGCTCCTGTGCTGGATCCGGGCTGCGCGCAGGCAGGCGCCATCGCTGACGTCATCTCTGCGACACCAGCCGGTGTTCCGGATGTTGGCCTCTGCCGTTTTGATTTCGGTGAATTCTTCAACCTCGTGCCGGACGAACAGCGCGTAACAGCGTTTGTTGCGGCCAACGCCGACCTTTCGGATACTGTCCGGTTCAGCACGGAAATCAGCTACGCTGACAACCAGGCAACGCGCGGAAACTCTCCGACCTTCCCGTTCCTGCAGCTGGGACAAGCCGTTGTTCCAACTTTCAACCCGAACAACATCTTCGGCGCGGATGTCGTGTTCTTTGGACGGGCCAGCGGTACCGGCGGCGAAGTTTCGCCCGCATCGTTTGAATCCCAGACACTGCGCATTTCCAGCACGCTTGAAGGTGATTTCGACAGCGGCCTGCTGCGCAATGGCCTTTGGAATGTCAGCCTGACATACGCCGACAACGACTTCACGGCGAACACCGAAGACACCGTTCGCGATCGCTTCGCCTGCGCGCTGCGCGGGTTCAACGCGGTTCCAGCGTTCAACGCGGCAACCGGGCTTGATTGTACCGCAGCCAACCCGTTCCTGACAGCAAATGGCGCTGCGATCCCAGCGGATGGCACATTCTTCAATCCGTTTGCATCGGCTCTTGCCGGTGGAACCAACGCTAACGCCGCTTTGCTCGACTATGTCACTGAGTTCTCCACGTCGAACCGCGAAGCCGAATTGTTCGTTGTCGAAGGCTTCGTCTCAGGTGAGCTGTTCGATCTGCCAGCCGGCCCAGTCGGCATCGCCAT
>JBCBHD010000117.1:0-9146 GCA_038526115.1 Pseudomonadota bacterium
CAGAAGCGCGGATGTTATGAGAGTGGCGCATGAGGCGATACGCCACTCTCACCAATCCTCGGACCAGTTCTGCGGACAAAGCGCTCGTTTAGCCGCACCAGTCTTTCGGTTCGGCACCCCAGCCAGTTTCAGCGGCTAAGCCGCGCTCCAGCATCATATCGGCGAGGTACGTGTGCGAACCATCGCTGGTCGTGCGGCGCGCCTCCCGAAGTTCACGGCCATATTGGTCGTATGGCGGAGCATCGGCCCCGTCCCACTCAAACGGGCCACTGCCCAGCCATTCATGCAATGCGCTACGGGCGGATATGGCCGCGTTTCTCTCAGCTTCGCAGGCGCCCTCGATTTCAGGTGCATCAAAGCCAGTCAGACGTATACGCCTGCGGTCCTTGCCGAACCCGACAATTACCGTGTCACCATCGACTACGCAGCCTGCGCTTCGACTATTGGGCTCGCCGCATTTGCTGAATTCTTGCGTGACCCTGACCCAATGCGTGTCATCGATCGTTGGGCGGATTGCGAACCACCACACCGCCATGACGATCCCCAGCAATACCGGGACACGCCAGACTACCCACCATGTGAGCATACGATTGGATTTGCGCGGTCGCTTGAACCGTGGTGGCCTGGATCTGCGTTTGAGCATCGCGATCTGTCATAACAGCGCTCGCTGATCTCCGCCAAGCCACGAGACAAAGCAAAGGGCCGCCAGGATTGCTCCCGACGGCCCATTGAATGAATTCACACCGAATTAGGCGGGGACGTTGTCCGTTTCAGTCAGCGAACCCTTGGTGCCATCCGGACGATCGATTGTGACGCAAGTACCCGCGTCAACATACGACCAGGCGTTGCCCTGATAATCGATCACGCTGGTGCCAGCGCAGCTGGTGCCTGGGCCGGCTTCGCAACCGTTTTTCCCGGCAAGCGCCACGCCATAGCATTTCTCTTTCTCTCCACTGCCTGCAGCGGCGAGAGCTTCAGCTTCCGTTCCTGCGCTTTCTTCAGCAACGGTCGCTTCTTCTGCTCCGCCTGAGCAAGCTGCAGCGAGTCCAGCGGCGGCTGCAAGAGCGATCGAGCCCTTGATGCGAGTGGTGTTCATATTGAATTTCCTCCGTTTCAAGCAATCCTGACGGCGCGATCCCGTGCCGCTCAACAGGCGATTCGTATCCAATCAACAATTGGTTACGCTGCCAAGTGCAAAGTTTGAAAGCCAGCCGAACTGTCGCATAAAGAAGCTGTATGCTTTGCACGCTGCAATGAACCAGCTAAGCGCACGAACTAATGGGATAAACCCGCGCGCCAAACGTAGAAGGACGCCCCGCCAGCCATGACAGCAAACAGCGACCAGAAGACGCTGGCCAAAGCCGAAGTGCTGATTGAAGCGCTGCCCTATTTCCAGCGCTATGCTGGGCGTACGTTTGTCGTGAAATATGGTGGCCATGCGATGGGAGACCCCCAGGCCGCACGTGATTTTGCCGAGGACATTGTGCTGCTAAAGGCGGTGGGCATCAATCCCGTTGTCGTCCATGGCGGGGGGCCACAAATAGGAGAAATGCTCGGCAAACTTGGAGTTGAGAGCACCTTCGTCGATGGTTTACGCGTCACTGATGAAGCCACTGCCAAAGTTGCAGAGATGGTCCTGTCGGGTGCGATCAACAAAGACATCGTTGGCTGGCTCGGGAAAGCCGGCGGCAAGGCAATAGGGCTTTCGGGAAAAGACGGCGGTCTGGTAACTGCACGCAAGGTTGAGCGGACGACCCGCGACCCTGAAAGCAAGATTGAAGAATTGATCGACCTTGGGTTTGTAGGCGAGCCCGCCGAGGTTGATACCAGCGTTATCGATACCGCAGTTGCCGCAGGGATGATTCCGGTAATCGCGCCAATTGCCAGCGGAGAGGACGGCGCGACTTACAATATCAACGCAGATACGATGGCAGGGGCGATTGCAGCTGCATTGGGCGCCGCACGGCTATTCTTGCTCACGGACGTCGCCGGAGTGCTTGATGCGAATGGCGATTTGCTCTCCGATCTCACACCATCGGACATCAGCCAGCTGCGCAAGGATGGAGTAATCAGCGGAGGCATGGTCCCGAAATTGGAGACATGTGTTGATGCTGTGGAAGCAGGGTGTGAGGCGGCGGTTGTTCTCGATGGCAGAGTTGCTCACGCCATGTTGCTTGAATTCTTCACCGCACGCGGCGCGGGTACGCTCGTGAGGGGTAGCTAAAGCCGTATTAGTCGGGTAACACGGTCCTAACAGGACTTAATGCACGTGGATCTTGATCCCGCGTAAAACAACGAAAGACTGTCGCGAAATGCAAGGATTAGACGTTCTCTACCAAATCGTAGCGCTTCTCACGAATGCGTTTGTGATGCTGATCATCATTCAGTTCGTGATCGGTCTGCTGTTCGCCTTCAATGTCATCAGCCCGTCGAATGATTTTCTTCGGCAGGTTTATGAATCGATCAATCGACTGCTTGATCCGATCCTGCGCCCGATCCGCAACGTGATGCCCTCCACCGGGACAATCGACTTCTCTCCACTGGTGCTGATCTTGCTGCTGCAGATCGTGCTGATTGTCCTGGACAATGTCCGCCTCGCATACTGAGTGAACAGCATAACATGACTGCCACACGGATTGACGGGAAAGCCTTTGCCGCGCGGCTGCGTGAGCGGGTTGGCGAAAGCGCTTTGGAATTTGCTCAAAAGGCCGGACGCAAACCGGGCCTTGCAGTTGTTCTGGTGGGCGAGGATCCTGCGAGCAACGTCTATGTCCGGAGCAAGGGCAAGGCGACACTCGCTGCCAACATGGAGAGCTTTGAACACCGCCTGCCAGCCGATACGAGCGAAGCGGATTTGCTGGCGTTGGTCGAACAGCTCAACGGCGATGGCGCGGTTGACGGAATTTTGGTCCAGCTTCCGCTGCCGGACCATCTCGACGAACAATCGATCATCGCTTCTATCAGCCCCGACAAGGACGTAGATGGCTTCCATGTCATCAATGCCGGCCGCCTAAGTGTTGGCCAATCGGGTTTTGTCCCCTGCACACCTCTTGGCTGCATGATGCTGCTGGCTGATCGCCTAGGTGACCTGTCAGGATTGGAGGCCGTAGTCATCGGCCGCTCAAATATCGTCGGCAAACCGATGGCGCAGTTGTTGGTCGACGCTAACGCCACGGTCACCATCGCTCACAGTCGGACTAAGGATCTGCCAGCTGTCGTGAAACGGGCAGACATTGTTGTTGCTGCAGTCGGACGACCCGAAATGATCGGCAAGGACTGGTTGAAAGAAGGCGCGACTGTGATTGATGTCGGCATCAACCGATTGCCGCCCGAACCCGGTGCCGAGAAAGGCAAATTGGTGGGTGATGTGGCATTCGATGAAGCCAGCGAAGTCGCTGCAGCGATTACTCCGGTGCCCGGCGGTGTCGGCCCGATGACTATCGCAGTGTTGCTCCGAAACACTCTTGTCGCTGCCTACCGAAATGCCGCGCTAGATTCGCCTGAGGGCTTGTAGTCAGGATGGGTACATCGCTGCTGAGCGAGGGGCTTTAGGCAGAGCTGGGAGTTTCCATGAGACCAACTATTGCATTGCTGATGGCCGGGACTGTTGCGATGACTTTGTCGGCCTGCGCCGCGCCTCGTCCGGGGCCGCCGCCCAAGGTCATAAACCGCGTGCTTGCAACCGCACCGGGTAAGGCCCAGCCAAGTACTATCGTGGCAACTGAAGTGGCTTATCTGCGAGAAGCGAAAGAGCAGGGTCACTTCACTGCGGCAAGCGCGTTTGCTGCTCCGGGAGCTTTGATTCACGGCCGGAGCGGTCCAGTTGTTTACGCCGCCATTTCGGGGCAGCTCGATGACGACCAAGGGGCTGATGAGTGGGGCACGCGCACTGTGGTGATGAGCTGCGATGGTGCTCTGGCGCTAAGCGTAGGCCGATTTCGTGACAAGCAAGGTTTCGTTGGCAATTACGTCACCACATGGGTGCGCCAATCTGATAACAGCTACAAATGGACATATGACGTGGCAGGTCGCGATGATCCGCAGCCCCCGCCGCGCCGTGAGTTCGAGGATGGCGACATCGTCGTCACCGCAATCGATTCCATTCTAGGGTTGGTGGCCACATGCGCGGCGCGCGGTGAGAACACTCCACCACCACCCACCATTCCGGCGGCTGATGATGGGACGAGCGGAGATATGCAGATCTCACGTGATGGGACGCTGCGTTGGCGGTGGGAGCACCGCCCGGATGGCACCAAATACATCTACGCTGACTACTTCTATGAAGGCGAATGGGTAAAAGCTGTCGAAGAAAGCCTTGCATCGCCGCCCGAAGAGTGATGAGGGGCGCCACGCACCACATTCATCCATTCTTTGATAAAGGCCCGGGCTCATGGTCCTGCCAGAACTCTTCATTTCTGCGTTCATTACGCTGTTTGTCGTCATCGACCCGCCGGGCTGCGCACCGATTTATGCCGGGCTGACCAAAGAGGCGAGCCCGGCACAGGCACGCAATATGGCACTGCGCGCAACGGCCATTGCGGCTGTCATTCTGGTGATCTTCGCATTCTTCGGCGAAGACCTTCTCGGCGCGCTGCATATTGAACTCGACAGCTTTCGTATTGCCGGAGGGCTGATGCTGTTCTGGATCGCGTTCGAGATGGTTTTTGAAAAGCGCACTCAGCGCAGGAATGAGCGTGCAGACAAAATCAATGCCAATCCTGAAGTGGAAGATGTGTCTGTCTTCCCCATGGCGATGCCAATGCTTGCAGGACCAGGGGCTATCGCAGCCGTAATGCTGCTGATGAACGAAGCCGAAGGTTTTGAGCAAACCGTTGAAGTGTTTGTGGCCCTTGGTCTGGTATTGCTGCTCACCGCTGTGGCGCTTGTCGCCGCTGGACCGCTGATCCGTTTGCTCGGCGATAAGGTCGAAGCGGTCATAACCCGATTGCTGGGCGTGCTGCTTGCCGCACTGGCCGCTCAATATGTCATTGATGGCTTAAAGGGCGCCTTTGGTATCGGAGCAAGCGCTTCCTAAGCGATAGTGCTGACGATCCCGAAGGCTGAACCCAGAGCGACGCCTAGCGTGCCGAATGCCCCCAACGCGCGCATCCCAGCGAAAGCCTTGCGCCCGCCTGTCAGATCTTCTCCATGCGAACCGGCAAGCGATGAGAAGCCGAGCGCATGGAGCAAACGCGCCGTTGCAAACACAATGCACAAGACGAGCACGAATGTAGTCTGACCAGCCAGCATTTCGAACAGAGCGATGACGACAAGAAACAGACCTGAATTTTCCGCCAGGTTGCCGTGGCGACGGACTTTACGTTCAAGCTCCTTGTCATCGCCCAGCCCGATGAACTGGCCTTTGGAACGATGGAGGCCGACGCTAAGCATCAGAACGACTTGAAGGACGATCAGGAAAGCGCCGAGCGCCGCTGCATAGATTGGCAAGTTCATGTCTGGTCAGACTCCAGTTCGAGGATGGGGGTGTCAGGGTATCCGATCAGGGCCAGAGCGGCCCGTCCGGCATCAAGCATTCGAGTTGGATCGGCGGACAGGCGCGAAGACGCAAAGGCTCCGTGCTGCAATTGCATCAGAGTGCGGCCAAGCGCCGCAGCATCGCCTTGCTCGCCGCGTTTTGACAGAGCGTCGCGCGCGATCCTCGTCAGATAGACTTCTACTTCGCGGAAGACCCGCTCTGCCTCTTCGCGAATTTCTGGCATGTCCTGACCAAGCTCCAAGGCCAGGCCAACCATTGGGCATCCGAAGACGTCTCCGGTCTCGGAATGGACTGACGCATGCGCATGATATGCGAGGCGGTAAATCTCTGCGAGACGGTCTTCAGGAGCGGTGTATTTGTCAAATGTTGCGGCGAAGAATACTTCGAGTGTCACCACGCCATTGAATTTCACAACCGCCAGCGCGAGATCGCGTTTGTCGGCAAAATACCGATAGACCGTGGCTTTGTTGACTTCGGCAGCGTCGGCAACTTGGTCGACCGAAACTCCGTGAAAATTGCGACGCCAGAACAGCTGGGCCGCCGTCGCTACGATGCGCGCGCGGGTGCGTTCACCTTTGGTTGGAAGTGCCGCGATGTCCATAAGTAACCGTTTAGTTCGGTCTGCAATTTCGGCAAAGCTCTCGCTTGCGACGAATTGTCGCAAGCGCTCATTCCATTCCCGTTCATTCAAGATGCTGCAATCAACTTCCCGAATATGGGAGGTCCGGCAATAATGTTTTTGCGCGCAGCGTTCGCCCTGTTGGCGATGGCTTTTGTTCCGCTGTCTAGCCCGGCACTTGCTCAACCGATCCCTGACCTGAGTATCGAGCAACTCGAAGCTCAAATCCGCGCAGGCGATCTCGGCAAGATACGAGCCGTTGCGGCAAGTCAAAATGGTGCTTTGGTCTATCGTGAGCGTTTCGGCAAAGGTGAGCTTGGCGACCGAGTAGACATCAAGTCCGCAGGGAAATCGATTACCGCTCTTGCCGTTGGCGCTGCAATTTCAGACGGATATTTGCCCGACACTGATGTGAAAGTTTGGCCCTATCTTGATGCGCCCAGCCGCGGTTCGCCATTTGACGAGATCACCGTCCGGGATTTGCTCGCGATGTCTTCAGCACTCGATTGCAACGATTGGGATCGCAGATCTCCGGGCCAAGAAGAGAAGATGTACCGGACGCGCAAGTGGCGTAGTTTCGCGCTCGCGCTTCCAGCACGAGAATATCAGCGCAATGCGAATGGATTGGGGGCATTCTCCTACTGCACAGCGGGCGTATTTCTTTTGGGCCAAGTGGTTCAAAAGGCCACTGGCGAAAGGTTTGACCTGTACGTTCAGCGCCGCCTGTTCGATCCGCTCGGAATCGATGGCGCTGAATGGCGCAAGTCGCGCAGCGGTGAAATTCAGTCTGGTGGCCAGCTAACGATTGCGGACACTGCACTCCTCAAGATCGGGCAGATGGTGATGGATGGCGGCATGTGGGAAGGGAAACGCATCCTTCCAGAAGAGTGGCTGCGGACCATGCTGACGCCTAGCCATACGCTGGGTGAGCATGTTCATTACGGCTATCTTTGGTGGGCGACCCCGATCCGCTCTTCGCGTGGATTTGAAGGCGCCTTCATGATGAAGGGCAATGGTGGCAACATTGTCGCCATTGTTCCCAATCTGGATGCGGTGCTGGTGGTGCAGACTGAAAACTACAATAAGAGCTACGCAGACCGGAACGCGTTTATCGTGCTTACGACGCTGTTGCGGAGTTTGAAACTGCCCGCAAAGAGTGATTAGTCGACGCCGGACGTGTAGCAAGGCTCACTGGCGCGGTTGGGCTGCACAAGCTCACTGCAGCGTAATTATCTCTTCATCGCCGTCTCTGCGACCGTAAAACTGCATCAGCTGCACCAGCAACTCGCACCGAGCAGAGAGGTTTTGCGCTTCAAGTAATGCTTGCTTTGAAGCGGAATCGAACGGTGCGATTTGCGAGACGCCATTGATGAGTGACATATCATCGAGCCGTTCGACAGAATCCCAATCTACGCTGTAGCCTTGGCGGTCGGCGAATTTGCGGGCTTCGTCTTCAAAACCCCCGCGCTGGGCGTGGCTGAGCGTTTCATTTTCATCATCTTCGATCAGATCTGCTTCGATTTGTCTGAAGGCGGTGGCGACATCCAGCTCACGCGTTAGCTTAAACCGCATCTCGCCTTCGAGGATTAGGTTATAGCGTCCGTCCTCCATCGCTTCGATCTCGCCTATCCGGCCGACGCAGCCGACAGAATAGAGCGGTGCGCCTTCTTCAGGGCTCTGTGGCTGAATCATCGCAATCCGGCGGTCACGAACCAGCGCATCGCCAACGAGTGCGCGATAGCGCGGCTCGAACATATGCAGCGGCAACTGCAAGCCGGGAAACAGCACGGCTCCAGTCAAAGGAAAGATGGAGAGGCGTGTCGGCATGCAGTTATCCGAACAGAATCTTTGAAAGGCGTCGCCGGGTGGCTACGACCCATTCGTCTTCCAGGCCTACTGCCTCGAAGATCTGCAGCAATTTGCTACGCGCCGCACCTTCATTCCATTCGCGATCGGTTTCCACCATGGACAACAGTGTATCAGCGGCTGCATCCCGTTCACCAGCGGCAAACGCCGCTTCGGCATAAGCGAATTGCGCTTCCATGTTTTCCTTGTTCGCTTCAGCTGCCGCCTTCAACCCTGCCAGTTCGCTGTCATCAACCTGAGTGCCGGCCAATTCAAGCGCGCTTTTGGCTGATGCAATCGCCGGGTCGCTTGCCAGCTTGGGATCGGCTTCGATTGCGGTGAGAACCTGCTTGGCTTCTTCAACCTGACCCAGCGCAATCATTGCCCGTACCAATCCGGCATGAGCAGCGGCGTTATCGGTCGCGAATTCTGTGACCTGCGCGAAAATGCCGGCGGCGCGCTGGGGGTCTCCTTCACTCAGGGCCTGTTCGCCCATCGCCACGAATTGCGCTATTTCCTCTTCGGACGGACCCTGAGGACCGCCTTCTCCCGCGTCTCCTCCCTTGATCGGCAGCTGGCCGAGGATTTGATCGATCACTTGTTTCAATTGCGATTCGGTGCGTGCGCTTGTGAGATCGGCAACCGGCTGACCCTGAAACATCGCATACACAGTCGGGATCGATTTGACCTGAAACTGGCTGGCAATGAACTGTTCTTCATCGACATTAATCTTGGCCAGGATCACACCCTTGTCGGCATAGTCGGCTGCGACTTTCTCAAGCGTGGGCGTCAGAGCCTTGCAGGGGCCACACCACTCTGCCCAGAAGTCGACGATAACGAGCTTGGTCTGCGATGGTTCGACCACTTCGGTCCGGAAGCGTTCAACGGCTTTCTGTTCTTCGATATTAAGACCCATGCTGGCCAAGGAAACGCTCCTGTCGATTGTTGTCTGCTGTCGTCATGCCACAATGTGGGGCGTGACGCGGTAATGTGAACCTTGGATCATCGCTGGCCCGTCCCGGCAGAACGATCAAGCGATAATTCCATGAATTTAGGCTTGCAGGGTTTGCAGACCGCTGCTAATCGCGCCGCCTCCCCGGCAGAGATACGCATTTTGCGATCTTCTGCGAGGCGTCAGTGAGCGGGCGTAGCTCAGGGGTAGAGCACAACCTTGCCAAGGTTGGG
>JBCBHD010000118.1:0-9063 GCA_038526115.1 Pseudomonadota bacterium
GAGAATGAGATTTTGTCGTTCAGGTGGCCGCGATAGAATTCGCTTCCGACATAGGCGAGATCAGCTGGTCGAGACGTTGCAAGCTGATGCGCCAAGAGAATGTCGGCGCTGCGGTAATCGCCACTGAACCACTGCCAGTAACCGCCGCGCTCGCTCGGTGTCACTGTCATGTCGAAATAGTCGATCAGGGCTGCACCTTCGGATGTAACGGCAAAGCGCTGATGATAGACATTGCCATTCTGCGACGTCCAACGTTCCACGCTCCCATGTTCTCGAACAAGGTCGAAGTGCTTGCGAAGGCGATCCTTTTCATATTCCACCAGCGTGGCGGTCTGGCCTTGCCCAGGCCAAGCGAGCCGCCGATTGCTTGAAATCGAAACGCTTTGCAGCGACTTCAGCCTTTCGCCTCCATAGGCGTTCGCGACCCTCTCTATCACGGCTTCAGCTTTCGGATCGCTAGATTGCGCGACCACCGGCGTGCTGAAGATGAAAACAAGGCCAAGTATCCAACAGACAATACGCATGCGCTACTTCTCCCCGCAGACCCGACTGCGATTTATGGATGAGCGCATCTGCTAACCAGCGGCGGCGAGCCCGTCTTACGGATTTCTTCAGAATGCTGACGGAATTCGCGTCGGCGGGTCGTCACTGCCAATTTTTGCTCGGTACTCCGTAGGCGTTATGCCGGTGTTGTCTTTGAAAGCCTTGTTGAATGAAGAGAGCGATCCGAACCCGTTATCCAGCGCCATCGTGAGAACCGGTGTTTCACGCTCAGCGGGATCTTCCAGCGCACGACAAACAGCATCAATCCGCAGGCGATTAACGAAAGAACTGAAGTTGGCAAAACCAAGGTGGCCATTGATGAGATGCCGCAAGCGATGCTGACTGACACCGAGTGTCGCGGCGAGTGCAGCGATGCTCAAGGATGGATCTTGAAATGCTTCAACCTCGATCATTTGATGGCGAAGCTTGGCTAGCAAAGCTTCGTCACGCGATGACAGTGAATTGGCGTGCAGTGCAACACGTTCGAAGCGCATGCCCTGCGGGCTCAACCTCAGCATCCAGATCCCGCCAAAAAGGATAGCTGGCAGAATAGCCAGAACCTTTGCTGTCCGACGGTCAAAGCTCCCTTCACGAGGCAGGAAATCCGCCAGTGCAGCCGCTACAGTCACAACCATCAATACAATCACAAAATAGGCGCGAGATGATCTGCGCTGTTCAATCAGATCATCGCTCCGTCCAACAAGCGTCGCATAAACCAAGTGGCCAATCAGCGCGATTGAACTGATCACGCCAAGTGGCACAAGCCAGGACGGGGGCGGAGGCGCTATCCCTTCAAAAGCGAGTCTTGGCCAGAGAATGGGCGCAGAATACAAGACGCCAACCAGGATATGCCAGGACTTGAGGTGGAAATCCCGCTCATAGAGGCTGAGCGCAAACAGCCACACAAACACCAAATGCGGAATATCCGCGAAACGAACAATGCTGAACCAAGGCCGGGGCGGCTGGAACTCAGCTGGCGCGAATCCCACAAACAGCGCGGCGACGCTCAGACATGCGAGGATCAGGTAGGGCGCGCTCGACCAGGTTCGCCGGTGCTGCCATCCCAGCACCGCAAGCAGCAGCAATACGGCTATTCCACCGAACCGCGCTGAAGCATCAAGCGCCAGCAACCGGGACCGCCCAGTGGGGTCTATCGAAAGCTTCGCGACACAGATCGAGCATGCTCAAGATGTGCCACATCGCTAGATGAGGAGAAGCCGCCCATCGACAAGCGCAACAATCCGTTCGACTGCGGGCGAGCGATGCGATGATTGGAACTGCAACCAAGCGCTTTACACCGATTCAAGAAACTCGGTGATCTGCGCTTCGCTTACTACATCGGCATATTTGGCATCCATGTCGAACAGGTTCGCTTCATGCGGGTCTGGGTGGCGATCGCCGACAGCCTCTTTCACAACCGAAGTGATAAAGCCGTGCGACATAGAGTCGACACAACTCGCACGCACGCAGCCGCTGGTGGTCAGACCCGTCAGGATGACGTGGTCGACACCAATGGCGGTCAAGGTAGAGGCAAGCGACGTACCGAAAAACGCGCTGGGATACTGTTTGGAGATGACCAGCTCATCTTCTCTTGGTTCCATGCCAGAAGGCCATCCTCCCATCGGATTGCCCTCCAGAAAACAGTTCAGCGGCTTCGCCTTTTCAAAGAACCTGCCGCCATCGATCGCTTTGGGGTGATACACCACATTGGTGAGCACAACCGGGATCCCAGCTGATTGCGCCGCTTCGCGAACACGCAGCGCCGAAGCGAGTACCTCATCGACATCTGCATAGAGATCACAGTCCCGGTCGAAATAGGCCTGAACAAAATCAATGAGGAGAAGAGCGGGCCTCTTCCCGAAGCCCGCTCTTTGTCCGTACGCCTTGGCGTAATTCGCATCCAGATCGCTCATTCAGACATCCTTGCCGACGATCTGACCGGAAGCCAACTCAGAAGCTGTATCCAACTTCCACACCGACAAGGCGGCGAGCACCGGGCGAGATAAATGATCCGCCGAACTCAATCGCAGGGATGACCTCATTTAGGTATTCCCGATTGAGCGCATTGTCAGCGAAGACCGAGGCAGTGAAGTTACCAACCTCAACACCGGCACGAAGGTTCAAAACACCAAACGCTTCGCGCTGGGCGACGCTGTAATCCGCATCTCCAACCACTGCGGGGAGTCCCAAAGCTGATATCGGCAGGAGACCGGAAAACAGAGTGGGCGCAGTCTGGTCCTGGAATGAGTGGAACCAGGTCGGCCCGGTGATGCGGTAGTCCGCTCGCACAATCAGATCGATGCTGTCGTTCAGCGGCGTATCGATCTCCGTCCCGAGGTTAATCGTGTAGTCCGCCGTGTACGGAGATTCGTTTCCGACAGTCGATGGGCGTGAGCTGTTGGCTTTGATTTCAGATTCGGTGACGTTGACCGAACCAAACAGCTTCCACCCATCGACGATTTCTGCCGAGGTGTTGAACTCGATCCCGTAGACTTCGACTTCATCGATATTGGACACGACACGCAGCAGGCCAAACGGACCGACGAAGAATTCGAAGAACTGCATATCTTCAATGTCGGTGTAGTATCCAGCAAGGTCGAAAGTCACCGCTCCATTGGCGACTTCGCCTTTGACACCGACTTCGAAAGCCGAAGACACTTCTTTTTCGTATTGATCTTCAATCGCGACATCAGCGCCGATGAACTGCACGAAGTTCGCATCAATGATCGCGGACGATCCCTGATTGTTGAAACCACCGGATTTGAAGCCGATGCCCCAGTTCGCATATATATTGAGATCAGGAGTCGGCTGCCAGCTCAGACTGACCTTGGGCTGGATCTGCTTGAAGGTTTCTTCAACCGGAGTGAAAGCGCCGAAAGCCAGACCAGGGTTGATTGGCCCTCCAGTAAACGGATCAAGTGCACCGGCGGGGACAAGGGATTCCGATGATCGATCCTCGATATCGTACCGCAGCGCCAAACCTGCAGTGAAATCGCCGAAATTGTATTCGGCATTACCGAAAACAGCGAACACGGTCGTGTCGAAACTGTCATTCAACAGAAGCGATGTCGGGTTTGCACTGCCCGGTGCGTTGAACAGTTCCTCGCTTACACCTGCCCCCGTATCACCACCGATGCTGACCCCGGTTTCGCGGTCAATCTGGAGGAAATACGCGCCCACCTGCCAGTTGAACGCACCCCCGCCCGAAGAAGCCAGGCGGATTTCTGCGCTGATATCCGACTGCTCGCGGATCTGAAGCTGCGTGCCATCGCAAGTTGTCGGGCTGTATGCGCCAAAGGTCGAACCATTGGCTGGGTCAAAGATGAAAGGCACCGGCAGCTGCCCGATAAAGCCCGGCTGGTTGACTTCGAACCCGGTGAGCGCCGCAGTTGTTGCAAAACAAGAATTCACGACATTGCTCACAGCAGGATCAGCGGCGCTGATAAAGCGAGCGAAATCAGCCGAAGTCCCGTCAGCAGTCAGGGCCTGATCAACATCCGAATACAGCGCCCAAGCGGTGAGCATCACATCGCCAAAATCATGCTCAACCTTGGCCGAAATATCGAAGCTGTCCTGCTCGTTGGTCGGCCTGATATTGCCGTAATAGCGAAATGGATGTTCGTTTACATCCTCGAAGAAAGCCGGGTTCGCTCCGGCGAAATTTGGCAGATGAAACGACGAATTGAAGTTGATCGATGCGCCGCGCAATTGCGAATAGCGCGCCTTGATATCCACTTCAGTCGCATCACCAAGATCCGCGACCAAGCGTCCATCAACGCTCCAGACTTCCTGATCGTCGACCACATCGCGATCAAGAAATTCGTTGCGGAAGAACCCATCAGTTGTCCGGTAATAGCCCGATACAACGAACCCCAGACTGTCTGCCAAAGGGCCAGAGATGAACGCGGTACCTTCAACCGTGTTTTCGTTTGCATAGGACGCGCGGACTGCGCCTTCAAAATCGCTGCCCGGCTTTTTCGTCTGCAGCACGATGGCGCCAGCGGCCGCATTGCGACCGTATAGCGCGCCCTGCGGGCCTTTTAGGATCTCAACCTGTTGCAGCGTGCCTTGGTTCTGGTTCAACTGCGCGGTGTTGGTCTTCAGAATTCCATCGACCACCAATGCGACAGAACTTTCTGCGTCACGCGCACCGTTGATCCCGCGAATGTTGATTTGGGTGTCACCGGCTTCTGCCGTGCCGGTTACGATCGTTACGCCCGGTGTAAGCTGTGCGAAATCTTCCGAATTTTCAGCGCCGGTCTTTTGCAGAGCATCAGCTGTCAGAACGGAAACCGACGCCGGCACATCCTGCAAACGTTCGTTCTGGCGACGCGCAGTCACGATGATGGCGTTGTCATCTTCTTCTGCAGTTTCCGACGAGCCGGTATTGCTCTGGGCAGAGACGGGCGCAGCAATGGCAAGTCCAATGAAAGATGCCGCGCTCAGAAGGTGAAAGTGACGCATTCGAGTTCCCCTTTGCCGGCCGCCTTTCCAAGCTAGGCAGCCTTGTGAATTCTCCATTCGGGGAACCTCCGGTCGCGAGTCTGCTACCGGCGAGGATCCCTATCCCCTGGCAATATGCGTGAAACACGCCCTTGCGTGAGACGCGCTGTATTGTATACAATTAGAGAAAGTCAAGCACTCACCCGCACTCCACAACACAGGCAAGGTCATCATCATGACGAAAGCGTCAGACCGCGCATACGAGACAATCAGAGGCATGATATTGTCCGGCGAATTGTCGGCGGGAGACCCTTTGGGTGAAGAAGCGCTGGCAGAACGCTGCGGTGTCTCCAGGACTCCAATTCGCGAAGCTCTGCGTCAGCTGGAAACAGACCTTCTGATCCGCCGCACCGATTCGCAGCGCAGCTTCGTCGCAGACTGGTCGCTGGATGATGTGAGCGACGCTTTTGAACTCCGCGCCATGCTGGAGGGGTATGCTGCGCGCCGCGCCGCAGAACGCGTTACGCCAGAGTTGATCGATAGGCTGCGCGCCTGTAATTCGGCCATCGCAGCGGCCATCTCCAAGCCACAACCTGACGTGGCAACCTTTTTGGATCGAAACAGGGAGTTTCACGCTCTCGTGCTCGAAACGGCCGCTTCGCGTCGCCTAACCAACCTTTTGACTGCGTTGATTGAACAGCCGGTCGTGTGGCGAACTGCGCACCATTATGACCCCGAAGCATTTCAGTGCTCGCACCGCGAACACGCTGACCTACTGGCTGCCCTGGAACGCCGTGACGGGCCCTGGGCCGAGAGCATTATGGCCGGCCATATTCACCGCGCCTTCCACGCCTATTCGGATGCACATCAAGGCATGCGCAGTCTCGAGAAAGGCGCTGCCTGATGGGTAAAATGTATACATTATCTGTCGAAATGGTTGAGGTGAGCCCGCGCGACGGACTGCAAAACGAAAAGACTCAGATCAGCACAGCCGACAAAGTCGCCTTGATCGAGCGTGCGATTGGTGCCGGTGCTCGTCGGATCGAAGTGACCAGTTTCGTCAACCCAAAAGCGGTCCCGCAAATGGCCGATGCTGATGCCGTGTGTGCTGCGCTGCCAGAGCGCGAAGATGTGACTTACATCGGTCTAGTCATGAACCAGCGCGGTGCGGAGCGCGCACTAGCCACTGGGCGTATCGATCAGCTTGGGGCTGTGTGCGTTGCAACGGATGCGTTCGCAATGGCCAATCAGGGGCAGACATCCGATGGCTCGGTCGACGCAGCAATTGCCATTATCGAGATGGCTCAGGCTGCGGGCAGAACGGCTCAGGCAACAATCGCGGCCAGTTTTGGTTGCCCCTTCGATGGAGAAGTCGAGGAAGAACGGATCGTCGCCATGGCGACCGCGCTCGCCAAAGCCAATCCAGTCGAAATCGCGCTGGCTGATACCATCGGTGTTGCCAATCCCGCGCATGTCGCTCGGCTAGTCCCTGCGGTAAAACAGGCAGTCGGCGATATTCCGGTGCGCGCACATTTTCACAACACGCGTGGCACTGGCCTCGCCAATGTCTGGGCTGCGATCGAAGCGGGAGTTGCAACCATAGACGCGTCCATCGGCGGCCTTGGTGGATGCCCTTTCGCACCGGGAGCAGCCGGAAATGTGTCCACTGAAGACGTTGTCTACATGCTGGAGCGAGCTGGCATTCACACCAACCTGAGCTTGCCTGATCTGATCAATACCAACCATTGGCTCTCCGGCATTATGGGCAAAGAGCTGCCTGCAATGGTGGCCAAATCCGGGGCGTTTCCGACCCCCAAGACCGAAGAAAAGGAATTCGCCTGATGCGTTATCGTTTGGGTGTGGATGTTGGCGGCACATTCACTGACTTGCTGTTGTTCGACAACGACACTGGGGAATTCTGGCGGCACAAGACCCCTTCGACCCCACATGACAGCTCCGAAGGGATCCTGAATGGTGTCACCGCGATCACGCGTGAAGCTAATGTTGATCCCGGCGCAATCGAGTTCTTCCTTCACGGTACGACGGTTGCAACCAACGCCGTGCTCGAAGGAAAAGGCGCCCGCGTCGGCCTGATTACCACCGAAGGCTATCGCGATATCATGCAGATCGCGCGCAGCTTCGTTCCCGGCGGCCTGGCTGCCTGGATCGTATGGCCCAAACCTCAGCCGCTCGCCGCGCTGGAAGACACTTTGACCGTTAACGGGCGGATGGATGCGGCTGGCAAGGAAGTGCGCCCGATCGACGAAGATCAAGCGCGAGCCGTTTTGAAGAAACTGAAAGATCAGGGTGTCGAAGCGATCACCGTGAGCCTGATCAACGCCTATGTGAACGGCGAACATGAAAAACGGATCGGCGAGCTGGCCAAGGAGGTGTTCGGCGACATCCCCATATCACTGAGCCACGAAGTGCTGCCCGAAATGCAGGAATACGAGCGCACCCTATCCACTGTCGCTAATGCGGCGGTGCGCCCTGTTGTCGGCCACTACATTTCCAACTTGCGCGACAAGCTCCAGGATGCAGGCGTCAAAGGGAAACTCTCTCTGCTGCGTTCGGACGGCGGATTGATGAGTAGTCAGAAAGCCGAAGAGCACCCGGTCAATATCCTTATGTCAGGCCCGGCAGGCGGCGTGACCGGAGCCCTTTGGGTGGCGAAAAACGCTGGTCTCAAGAACATCCTGACCCTCGATGTAGGCGGCACCTCAACCGATGTGGCGCTGATCGAAAATCTCGAGCCTCGCCGTGTCCGCACGACCGAAGTCGGGCACCTTTCCGTGCGCGCTTCCTCGCTGGATGTGAAAACGGTTGGCGCGGGTGGCGGATCGATTGCACACGTGCCGGAGCTAACCGGAGCGCTCCGTGTCGGACCCGAAAGCGCTGGCGCTGTCCCCGGCCCTGTCGCCTATGGCAAAGGCGGTGAACTGCCGACCGTGACCGATGCCAATGTTGTGCTCGGTTACTTGCCAGAAGACTTACTGGGCGGCTCTTTCCAGCTTGATCGCGAAGGCACGACAAAAGCGGTGCAAACCATTGCAGATGCGCGCGGCGTTGGCCTGATGGAAGCGGCTCGCGGTATCATCGATATCGTCAACGAGAATATGTTCGGCGCGCTTAGAATGATCAGCGTGCAGCAGGGATATGATCCCCGCCACTTTGCCTTGATGGGCTTTGGTGGCGCTGGACCGTTGCACGTCAACGCTGTGGCAAAGCTTATGGGAAGCTGGCCTGCAGTCAGCCCGGTCTCCCCCGGCGTGCTGTGCGCTTTGGGCGATGCGACCACCCGGATGCGCACGGAAACGGCGCGCAGTTTCAGCCGCTTGGCGAGCGAGACAGACGTAAGCCAGTTGATCTCTCTGCTGGATGAAATGGCAACGCAGACCCGCGCTGAATTGGAGGCTGACGGCATTCCACCAGACAGCATCACCAGCGAATTTGAAGTCGATGTGCGCTATGCCGGGCAGGCGTTTGAAGTGCCGCTGACGATTGATCAGGCAACTCTGCGAGAACAAGGCATTGAAGGCATCCTGTCGCGCTTTGATGAAGAGCATCGCCGCCTGTTCACTTTCAACATGGATACACCGCACGAGATCGTGAACCTGCGCGCTGTGGCGCTGGGAGAAGCTCTCGAACTGGAGGCCGCCCCTCTCGAAAAGGGCGATGGTGATCCTTCAGCTGCGAAAATCCGCGACCATACGCTGTGGATGGGCGGAAGCGAGCGCGCCGCAACAATCTACGACCGCGCAAAGCTGCGGCAAGGCGACACGATCCCCGGACCTGCCATCATCACCGAAATGGATTCGACCACTCTCGTCGAACACGATTGCACCGCGACCATCGATGCAGTCGGCAATATCCTTATCAACCCGAATTCGGAGGGCTGAACGATGCCAGCAGAAATCGTTGAAACAAACGCACAGCCTTTCGCAAAGCTCGATCTCGATCCTGTCACGCTCGACATAATCGAGAACGCCTTGCGTAATGCGCGGATCGAAATGGACGCCACGCTGGTTCGCACCGCCATGTCACCCGGCATCCGCGAACAAGGGGATGCCTTCCCTT
>JBCBHD010000119.1:0-9052 GCA_038526115.1 Pseudomonadota bacterium
TCAGCAGGCGCTCGATGACTTTGCCGGAAGGGAGCGTCGCTATGGTGGACGTTAGAAGCCGGCTCGAAGAGATTACGCAGAAAGCGCTCGAGAAAGATCAGAAGCCCATCGCGAAATCCGACGGCGCGATGAATGATCTGTTGGTGCGGTTTGTATCTGCGGTCGCCATGGCCGGAAGCGCATTTATTGCGCTTTGGCTTGGCGCTTGGTTCTGGATCGCGTTCATTGTCGTTCTTGCGGGTGTGGTTCTCTGGGAATGGAACAACATCGTGAGAGCTTTCGATCTTTCTCCATTGGGAGAGATCGCGTGGCTATTCGGCGGCGCTGCCTATGTTTGTGCGGCGGCGCTGGCGATGATCCAGGTGCGGATTAGCTATGGAGCGCTCGAAGTAGCGCTGGTGTTTCTGTTGCCTGTGATTGCCGTAGATGTCGGGGCTTACTTTGCAGGGCGTGCCATCGGTGGGCCGAAGATAGCGCCAAGCATCAGTCCGTCGAAAACCTGGGCTGGGCTGTGCGGGGGCGCATTGGCTGCCAGTGTCGTCGCGCTCACTCACGAACTCATTGGCTATGGTCCCGCTGCGTCAGCGCAGTTCAGCGTGGCGGGACTGTTGCTGGCGATCCTTGCTGGAACTCTTATCGCTGTGATCGCTCAAGCAGGCGACTTCTTTGAAAGCTGGATGAAGCGCCGCGCAGGGGTAAAGGATTCAAGCCGTCTCATTCCCGGTCATGGTGGCTTTTTCGACCGGCTCGATGGCTTTATTGCTGTATTTTTCGTGTTGTTCGTTGTTGCCGTCGGGCCAAATTTACTGGGATAATTGCCAATTTATGACCCGTTCGATCACCATTCTTGGAGCAACCGGCTCAATTGGAACCTCGACGCTCGATCTCATTCGCCGCAACCGCGAAGCGTGGCGGGTCGAAGCACTCACTGCGAATTGCAGCGCTAACGAACTGGCGAAGCTCGCGCGGGAATTCGATGCCAAGCTGGCCGTAGTCGGTGATGAAACATGCCTCGCCGATCTACGCGATGCACTGTCGGGAACTGACATAGAAGCCGCTGGCGGCGAAGCGGCGTTGTGCGAAGCGGCGTCACGCCCCGCTGATTTGACAGTCGCAGCAATCGTAGGCTGCGCTGGGCTGCGGCCGGTTATGGCGGCGATTGAACGCGGCGGATTCATGGCGCTGGCGAATAAAGAGGCACTGGTCTCTGCCGGTGACGTCATGACAGCAGCAGTGCGCAAACATGAAGTCTGCCTGCTGCCAACCGATAGCGAACACAATGCGATCTTCCAGTGTCTGGCCGGAAGCAATTTCGCCGATGTTGCCAGGATCACATTGACCGCGAGCGGCGGCCCGTTCCGAACCTGGACACAAGAGCAACTTGAGGCTGCCACGCCGGAGCAAGCCGTTGCGCATCCCAACTGGGATATGGGCGCAAAGATCAGTGTCGATTCAGCGACAATGATGAACAAAGGTCTGGAACTGATTGAGGCGCACTACATGTTCCCGATCGGTCTGGATCGCTTGCAAATCGTGGTGCATCCACAGAGCGTCATTCACTCAATGGTTGAGTATCGGGATCGCTCAACTCTGGCTCAGCTGGGTCCTTCCGATATGCGAGTGCCGATAGCCTCTTGCCTGGCCTATCCACAGCGGATGGATACGCCGCTTGAGCCGCTCAATCTTGCCGAGATTAGAGAGCTTACTTTCTTCGCGCCGGACGAGGAGCGCTTTCCTGCTACAAGGCTCGCCCGCAATGCGCTAGTTGCGGGTGGAGGTGCACCGGCGGTGCTGAATGCAGCCAATGAAGTTGCGGTTGCTGCGTTCCTGGATGGTCAGATTGGGTTCACACGGATTGCGGCAGTAGCGGAAGAAATGCTGAATCGTTATAACGCACCAGGACCGGTCACCGTCGATGACGTGCTGGCCGTAGATGCAGATGTTCGTTTGCGAACACAGGAAATTCTGGAGAGCTACGCGCTTGTTTGAGTCCCCTCCATTCTGGATGTACGCCGTTGGGTTCCTGCTGCTGCTGGGTCCATTGGTGACGGTCCATGAGCTTGGCCACTACCTGGTTGGCCGCTGGTTCGGCGTGAAGGCCGATGCATTCTCCGTTGGCTTTGGCAAAGAGATTGCCGGGCGCACTGATAAGCACGGCACTCGTTGGAAGCTGTCAGTTCTCCCTTTAGGCGGCTATGTGCAGTTCAAAGGGGATATGAATCCGGCTTCTATCCCTGATCCCGAAGCACCGGTTGAAGAAGGCAGTTTTCAGAGCGCCAGCCTATGGAAGCGTGCGCTTATCGTGGCCGCTGGCCCTGTCACCAATATCATCGTCGCCCTTGCGATCTTCTTCGCGTTCAACATGGCCTACGGCAAACCGATCCCGGTGGAGCCTGAAGAAGTCGGCGTGATTGAATCCTTCCCTGAAGGTTCACGCGCTCTTGAAGCAGGCTTTGAAGTCGGAGACCGATTGGTCGCGATAGACGGCGAGGAAAAGGACACCTGGCGCGAAATCCAGAGTGAGATCCTGCTCTATCCGAACCGCGAATTTGTCATCACGGTTGTGCGTGACGGCGCGCGCATGGACCTGCCAGTGACCGCTGATGCTGTTGAAATGAAGGATAGGTTCGGCAACCCGTCCACCATTGGCCTGATCGGCATCAAGGTTCAGGACATGGAGGAGCGGTACGAACCTCTGTCCATCGGCCAGGCTGCAACTATGTCTGTTACGCAGAGTGTCGATGCAGCAAATATGATGGTGACTGGTATCGCTCAGATCATTCGGGGTGATCGATCGCTTAAGGAAATGGGCGGCCCGGTGAAGATCGCCAAATTCTCCGGCGAACAGCTGAGTCTTGGCCCATCAGCCTTTGTTTTCTTTGTCGCGCTGATCTCGCTTAACTTGGCATTCATCAACCTCTTGCCAATCCCGATGCTCGACGGCGGCCATCTGGCGTTTTACGCTGTCGAAGCTGTCCGCCGGAAACCGGTTGGGCCGCAAGCGACCGAATGGGCGTATCGCACCGGAGTTGTGATTGTGCTCATGTTGATGCTGGTCGTGACCGTGAATGATGTCGTCTCTCTGCCAATTTTTGGCAGTTAGCCGGGGAAAGCGGTCAAGCGAACGTGGGATGGTGGGCTTGCCTGCTTGATTGCGGTTCGTGCATGGGGCAGAGGCAAACCGAGCTATAACAGCTCAATGGAGATGCGCCCGCGGGGAGGCGTGCCCGGTGATCGGGCGTGGTGATGACGGGTTACACGGGAACTTTAACTTCATGAATCGACGCAGCGCGACAGGCGGCCAGTCTGTCACTCCCCACAGTGTTACTTTGAATTCGGCAACGTCAGCTGGACGGTTTGCGATTGCGCTGACCTGCGGCACCATGTTGGCGGGTGTTCCAGGTGCGGCTTTCGCTCAGGACGAAGCTTCGCCAGATGCGGTGACAAGTCAGCCAGCGCCTGCCCCAGCACCGGCTCCGGCACCCGCGCCGGTGTCCAACACCATTCGCACGATCAGCGTGGCTGGCGCCGAGCGTCTCGAACCGACAACTATCCTTAGCTACATCCGATTGAGAGTGGGGCAGGAATACACGTCGGCAGCGGCAGACCAGGCGCTCAAGGATCTTGGCGCGACTGAGCTCTTTTCGAATTTCTCGATCCGCAACGATGCGGGCAATGTGGTGATCACGGTCACTGAAAACCCGGTAATCAACCGCATCGTTCTGGAGGGAAACAAGCGCCTCGATAACGACAAGATCGTTCCCGAAATCAAGCTCGCTCCGAGGCAGATTTTCACCCGATCAAAAGTCCGGGCAGACGTTGCGCGTATAATTGAGCTTTACAAACGTCAGGGCCGGTTCGCTGCTACGGTTGAGCCGAAAATGGTTCAGCTGCCGCAAAACCGCGTCGATGTGGTTTTCGAGATTAGCGAAGGGCCAAAGTCGAAGGTTCGCCAGATCAATATCATCGGCAACGAGAAGTTCTCTGACGGTGATCTTCGCGGAGAGATGGTGACGAAACAGGCGCGTTTCACGCGGTTCTTTAGCTCCAACACCAGCTACGACCCGGATCGTCTGGCGTTTGACCAGCAGAAGCTGCGCAAGTTCTATTTGACCGAAGGTTACGCAGACTTCCGTGTTGTCTCGGCTGTCGCTGAGCTTACGCCGGACCAGAAAGACTTCATCATCACCTATGTGGTCGAAGAAGGTGAGCGCTACAAATTCGGCAAAGTCGAAGTCGACAGCCAATTGCGCGATTTCGATAGTGACCGGATGAGCGCAGGCCTGCCGATGGGAACGGGCGACTGGTACGACGCGAAATCGGTCGAAGACACGGTTGAACAACTCTCCGAGCTTGCTGGCCGCTTTGGTTATGCATTTGCGGACGTTCAGCCGCGTTTCAATCGCAACAAAGAAGAGCTGACGATGGATATCACATTCATCCTTCGTCAGGCTCCGCGTGTGTATGTCGAACGTGTCGATGTGAACGGCAACACCCTTACGCAGGATAAGGTGATCCGCCGCGAATTCCGTCTTTCGGAAGGCGATGCATTCAACTCATTGGGCGTGCAGCGGACAACCGCGCGTATCAATTCGCTCGGCTATTTCCAGGAGAATTTCGAGGTCAATCAGGTCGAAGGCAGCGCGCCTGACCGGATCGTCCTCGAAGCGAACGTAGAAGAGCAACCAACAGGCGAACTTCAGTTCTCGGCCGGTTTCTCGTCGATCGAGCAGTTCATTCTTGCGGGCAGTATTCGTCAGCGGAACTTCCGTGGCCGCGGCCAGACCATTGGGTTGAGTCTCAACTATTCGCAATTTTCCAGCCAGGCTCAGATCAGCTTTACCGAGCCATATCTGTTTGATCGGAATATCTCGGCTGGCGTGGATATCTATCGCCGCGACTTCAACAGCTTCAACTTCCAGAACCGTGAGCGCAACACGACGTTCGAACAGGCCACGACCGGGTTTGGCATTCGCGTTGGTGTGCCGCTGACAGAGTTTATGTCTTTGGTCGGCAGCTACACGCTCAACTATGACGATGTGAGCCTGGACGAGAACCTGTTCTTCACCGATCTGAATGGTGATGGCATCGCGGAGTGTGACCCGCTGCTTGCCGGTCGTTTCCTATGCGATTCGCTGGGTACTCGACTGAGCTCGATTGTCGGTCTCAGCCTGAACTACAGCAATCTGAATTCCCGTTTGCGTCCGACGCGTGGACGCACGGTTTCGCTGAGTACAGAATTTGCGGGGCTCGGCGGTGATGTTCGGTACCTTCGGTTCCGTGGACGCGCTCAGCAGTTCTGGAATGTTGCGAATTCTGGCTTCATTTTCTCGCTTCTCGCGGAAGGCGGCACGATCATTTCGTTGCAGGATCGCGGCGGGCCAGATGTTGAAGACATTCTTCTCACGGACCGGTTCTTCCTTGGTGAACCACAGTTCCGCGGCTTTGACATCCGCGGTGTCGGTCCGCGCATTCTGACACAGCCTTATGTGCCGGATGAAAACGGCGATCCGGTCGCAATCACTGACCGTGATTCGGTGCGTGATGACGCGTTGGGCGGTCGGAACTACTATCTTGCTCGAGCCGAGCTAGAGATTCCTCTTGGAACCGGAGCTCGCGAGCTTGGTCTCAGGCCATCGATCTGGGTTGATGTAGGTGCCCTGTGGGGCATCACGCAGCCGGTTCTTCAGGACAATCCGACCGGTGTTCAACTGCTCGATGGCAATGGCAACCCAATCTTCGTTGAAGTCGTCACGAATGATGATGGAACAACGTCGCAGATCACCACGATCAATCCGATTGCCGCTGATGGTGTTACGCCGAATGTCCCGAACATTCGGGCAAACAGCGCCATTCGCGAAGTCTTTCTCGGCAACTCGCCGACCCCGCGTGTCACTGCCGGCATCGGGGTAAACTGGAACTCGCCATTCGGGCCGTTCCGTATCGATTTCGCCCAGACGATCCGCAAGGTCGAGGGCGACGACGATAAACGCTTCACATTCAATGTAGGAACTCAGTTCTAATGAAACTCTTTGCCAAATCGCTCGCTGCAGCGAGCCTTTCGCTTTGTGCAGTCGTTGCGGCTGTTCCCGCCACTGCTCAAGTTCAGGGCAAGATCGCGACGCTGGACATTTCGCGTGCAATCATCAGCACAAGCGCATTGCAGACCGCGTACAATCAGGTCGCTACGACGTATTCTGCGCAGATCGAAACCCGCCGTACCAAAAGCCAACAACGCCAGACGCTGCTTCAGGGCTTCGACACCAATGGCGACAACGAAGTAAACGATGCAGAGTTGCAGGCCGCCCAGGCAAGCCCGCAGTTCGCTCAGCTTCAAACTCTTGAAGCCGAAATTACGCAGCTGACCAATCAGATCGATGCGGGACGGATTTTCGCGATTGAGCAAATTTTCGCGCAGTATCCAGCGGCGTTGCAGGAAGTCGTCACTCAGCAGCAAGTCCAAATGGTAATGTCACCCGGCACGGTGCTTTACGCTCCGCAGGAAGCCGACATTACTGCGTTGGTGACCACCTCGCTCAACACCAAAGTACCGCAGGTCGGCATCGTTCCTCCGGCAGGCTGGCAGCCAACCCGTCAGGGCGTGCAGCTGTTTCAGGAAATCCAGCAGACGCTTGTTGCGGCGCAGGTTATCCAGCAGCGTCAGCAGGCCGCACAACAGCAACAGCAACAGCCTGCGGGTAGCCAACAGGCTCCGCAGGGCCGCTAAAGCCGCGCCGAAAAGATCAGGGGGTAGGGCATGAGTGAATCCGAGGCACCGTCGGAGCCTATTATGGATTATGACATCCACAAGATCCTCAAGGCCCTGCCGCACCGCTATCCGCTGCTGCTCGTAGATCGCGTACGATCAATTCACCTGGGTGAGCGCATCCATGCGGTGAAGGCAGTGAGCATGAATGAGGAGTTCTTTCAGGGGCATTTCCCCGGCGCTCCGATCATGCCTGGCGTGCTGCAGATAGAAGCCTTGGCGCAGGCAGCGGCAATTCTTGGAATTGAAACGCTGGAACTGTCTGGCACTGGCAAGCTCGTCATCTTCATGGGTATTGACGGAGCGAAATTCCGCGCGCCCGTGACACCCGGTTGTCTGCTGGATTTGGAGGTCGAGTTCCTTCAGCAGCGTCGCACGATTTACAAGTTCAAAGGCAAGGCCAGCGTTGAAGGGAAGACGACCTGTGAAACCGAATTCACTGCGATGATCGCTGACCCGCCTGGGGATTGAGCTTGCAATTGTCGCGCTACACGTTATGTGCGCGCCTTCTCCGAAATCATAGCACCACCGGTCGGTACCGGTGAACGCTCGAAGGAATTACGTATGAAAGCCGAAGGGCATCCCGAATACCACATGATCACGGTCAAGATGACCGATGGTACCGAGTTTCAGACGCGCTCCACCTGGGGCAGCGAAGGCGATACGCTCGCGCTCGATATTGACCCGACCAGCCACCCAGCGTGGACAGGTGGACAGAAGCAGATTCAGGAAGGTGGCCGTGTGGCTGCGTTCAACAAGCGCTTCGGTGGGCTTTCTCTGAAGAAGTAATCGCAGATCAGATGCGAACAAAAGAGAGCGGTCCTTTGGGCCGCTCTTTTTCTTTGTGGGTGGAGAAAGCTGGACTAGGCTCGTCCAATGAGCGCATGGATATTTCTCGGTTTGGCCATCGTGCTGGAGGTGGCTGGCACCTTTTGCCTCAAGCTCTCCGATGGATTTGAAAAGTGGCAATGGGGTGCAGTGTCCATGGCGTGTTATGGCGCATGCTTCTGGATGCTCGCTCCGGCAATGAAGGTTCTGCCAATTGGCGTTGTCTACGCTATCTGGTCAGGCGTTGGGATCGTCGCAATCACGATTATTGGTTTGTTTGCCTTCGATGAGCGGCTTAGCGCGCTGCAATTCGCCTTTATTGGTATGATCCTGATTGGCGCGGTTGGATTGAATCTGACAGTGCAACATGCGGCATAGGCGTTAGACTCGGTCAAGCGGAATGAACGATCCATCGGGTGGTTCAGCGCTGATGGTGTCACTTGGTCTAACTGTTCCACCTTCAAGCACGATCGCCATGATCCCCGCCTTCCGAACGATACCATTTTTCGTCTTGAGCGCGACTTTTGCAAGCAGACCAGGCGCAAAGGTGTCGATCTGATGGCAAGGATTGCGAAGACCGGTCACGCTTAGAACCACGCTAGGCCCGATGCGAAGCAACGTATCCTTGCCGAGCGTCAACAAATCCAGTCCCGTCGTGGTGATATTCTCGCCCAGATCACCGGGTTTGATGGAAAACCCACCGGCTGCGAGCTCTTCAAACAATTCGCACTGGATGAGATGCACTTGCCGAAGGTTGGGCTGATCAGGATTGGCCCTTACGCGGGAAAGATGCTTCACTCTTTCGCCTGCATGAGCATCCCCGCGGACACCGAATCCGGCGATGATTTCAATCTCTTCGACCGGCCCCTTTGAAAACCTGTGCTCTGCATCTTGGCACACGGCCACCACACAACCGCTCTTCACGCCCAACCCCAAGGTTTCTCGCGATACCACTTGGTGATCACGTATTTCACGCCTTTTCGCACTTTCATGCCGTGGTGAAGAGTAGAGGGGTTCACACTGCCATCCGGCTTGCGGTTGTTCCAGCACAGCAGCTTGCCAGCTTCCGGTTTGAAGGTTTTGCCTACCGCCTTGAACCGTGTTGCCCCGCCAGCCTCAACAGAGTTGAGATAGACCATAAAGGTCCACGTTCTCTGCCCTGAAATGCTGCAATGCTCCTCCCAACCGGCACCGCCAGGCGTGAAGTAGTCCGTATGGGCCTTGAATTCCTGTCCTTCAGCATAGCGCTGGCCCTGCACAGGTTCTCCGTGAGCAGGGTCTATGCCGTTTAGGTCGTGCAACAGCTTCTCAAGGTGAAGAACGCCTGGCTCGTCTTTGGAAAGATCACAGGTTTCGCTGGTGCGAAAATACGCGTCGCCATTGTCATCAGCGATGGTGGATGGTCGGCGGTCTTTGTCGATCAGGTGGATAAGCTCTTGGCACAGTTCATCCGGCAAA
>JBCBHD010000120.1:0-9000 GCA_038526115.1 Pseudomonadota bacterium
CACCGGCGCTTCCGATGTCAACAATCTCGCTTACGCGGTACGTCTAGGCCTGTGGGGTCCTGAAACCGGCTTTGCCTCGCGCGAAGACTTTATCGGCCAAATCCGTGGCGGCGGTATCGCCGCGATGGAAGTGGTCTCGCGCGATCTCAAGGCTCTTGGCCTCTATCAGGCGCGTGCGCTAAGCTTTGCCGGTGTTGAGTATGAGGTGCTCAAGCACGAACTAACCCCCGAACAAATACGCATCTACGACGCCTATGCCGATGCCTGGGCGATCATCCATCAGAACATGGAGGCCGCGCTCGAAGCGACCGGCGTGGTCGACGATATTGACGGCGAGACGCTTAATTCTGGCGCCAAGGCCGCGGCGCGCTCGCGCTTTGAAAGCTGCAAGCAGCGCTTCTTCAACCAGGTCCTGCTATCGATGAAGCTCCCCAGTCTGATAGAAGCAGTCGATGCGCATCTGGCCGAAGACGCCTCAGTGGTGATCCAGCTGGTCTCAACTGCCGAGAGCATTCTCGACCGCCGCCTGGATGCGCTGTCGCCGGAAGAGCGCGCGCATCTCATCGACTATCTCGAGCGCGCCTTTCCAACGCAGCAGATGCAGACCTTTGTCGATGACACCGGCAAGGAACGCTCGACGCCGATGTTCGACGAGGACGGCAGGCCGGTCCACAACCAAGCCGCGCTCGAAAGCCGCGCCAGACTGATCGAGCAGCTTTGCGCGATGCCGCCGATCAAGCCTGCGCTCGATGGGCTGATTGAACACTACGGGCCCGATCGCATTGCCGAGGTGACCGGGCGCACCAAGCGGCTTGTGCCGCAATCGGATGGCTCGCAAAGACTCGAAAGCCGCTCGAAGCGTACTAACCAATCCGAGACCGAGCAGTTCATGAACGGTCGAAAGCGTATCCTTATTTTCAGCGATGCAGGCGGCACTGGGCGATCCTACCATGCGAGCCTTGATGCCCAGAACCAGCAGCGCCGAGTGCATTTCTTGCTCGAGCCGGGCTGGCGCGCCGATCGGGCCATTCAGGGGCTTGGCCGCACTCACCGGACCCATCAGGCCGCGACACCGCTTTTCCGCCCGGTCACGACCGACTGCAAGGGCGAGCTACGGTTCACCAGCACGATTGCGCGCCGTCTCGATAGCCTGGGCGCGCTGACGCGCGGTCAGCGTCAAACAGGTGGGCAGAACCTGTTCGATCCCGCCGATAATCTCGAAAGCGAATACGCCAAGGCGGCCCTCGTCACCTGGTTCCATCTGCTCAGCAAAGGTAAGCTGGCAAGCACTACACTGACAGATTTCGAGAGGCGCTCGGGGCTCAAACTCACAGGCGAGGGCGGGGTGCTGGTTGA
This sequence comes from Pseudomonadota bacterium, assembly GCA_038526115.1. Taxonomy (GTDB): domain Bacteria; phylum Pseudomonadota; class Alphaproteobacteria; order Sphingomonadales; family Sphingomonadaceae; genus Erythrobacter. The sequence continues at coordinate 1,357 of JBCBHD010000120.1, forward strand.
GGACCTACCGCCGATCCAGCGCTGGCTCAATCGCATTCTGGCGCTGCCGATTGGCATGCAGAATGCGATCTTCGATGAGTTTCTGGCGCTGGTGGAAGCGCGGGTCGCCGCGGCACGCGAGGCCGGCGCGCTTGATGTCGGCGTAGAGACTGTTCAGGTTGATGCCGCAAACGTCGAGGATGACCACATTCTCCGCACTGACGAACGCACTGGAGCGACCTCGCATCTGCTTACGCTCTCACTGAATAGCAAGGTGAAGCCGATGCCCCGCGCGCGCGTGCTGGCAATGCGCGAATGGGCGACCAATCCGCAGTTCATGCTCAATGCCAAGAGTAAGCGCGTCGCGCTTGCCGAAGACGCACGCAGCTTCATGGAAGACGATGGCACGGTGTTGCGGCGCGTCGTTCTCACGCGGCCAACCCGTCGGCAGTACCGGCTCTTGGCCGATATGGAAGAAAGCGCATGGCAGCCCTGCAGCAAAGACAAGTTCATCAGGCTTTGGGAGGCCGAGGCCGAAGATGCTGCATGCCAGACGCGCACTGAGACTGTCTATCTCGCGACCGGTCTCCTGCTCCCAATCTGGTCTTCGCTGCCCAAGGATCGGCTTGCGGTTCACAGGATCGTGGATGGAGCAGGGCAGAGCTGGCTGGGGCGGATAGTCGACGATGCCGATGTTCCGGGATTGCTGAAGACGTTCGGGGTTGAAGCGGAATTAAAGCTGACGCCTGAGGCGATCCTCTCAGCAGTACAGAAGGGCAAGCCCATCAGAGTCGAACGACCATTCCCGATGACCATCAAGCGTTCGCTCGTTGCTGGCGAACAGCGGATCGAGATTTGTGGGGAGATCGGCGCACAGGTTGAATGGCTCAAGAGCCTTGGATGCTTCACTGAGATCATTCAGTATAAAACGCGGGTGTTTGTACCCGCAAAAGGCAGTTGCGAGATCTTTAGTCGACTGCTTTCGGTGAGTTGAATAATGTCAAGTGTTGGGCCGATTGCGGACAGTCGGCTTTTGGCCAATCACAGCGATAAACCAAACATTTTGCTTACGACCTATTTGCGGACACAAATGTCCAATGAGCAGAATTACCCTCGCTTCTCGGTGTTGGCACCGAATCCAGCTCGCAATGAGCAATTTTCTTCCGACGATTAGGCATCGCCCAAATTGCGCTGCATTGCAGCCAAGGTAGACTTGAAGGTTTCCAAGTCCTCGCCTTTTATCCCCGCAAGCAAGCGCGCATAGACCTCATCCGCTTCGACTCGCATTTTTGGAAGTAAGTCGATTGCTGCGGGCCTTAGGTGCACCTGCCACACGCGCCGGTCGTTTTTGGCGCTGCGCCGTTCTACCAGGCCCAACTCTTCTAGCCGGTCAATAGCCTGTCCGATGCTTGCACGCTCCAGCTCCAGCTTCCCGGCCAGTTCGGTCTGGGTCATGCCGGGTGTGCGGTAGAGATAGGCCAATGCGCGCCATTGGGTGCGAGTGAGCCCAAATTGTTCGACTGAGGTATCGAAGGTTCGGCGCAATCGTCTTGTCAGCTCTTCCAAGAGAAAAACCAATCGGTCTTGATCGGTCAGGAACGCCGCCGCTTTTTCATCGGGATCGTGGTCGAGCTTTGTTGCCATGCAAGGCACTTTAACACAGCATCGGCTTAGATAAAGTCATTTACTGTAAAGCAATTTACAATATAGTGGCTTGTGATATGGAGATTTCGACCACCAGAATTGATGGAGCGGGAGGACTCTCCCTTGCCGCAGAGGCGGTTGGTGACGAGGGTGCGATGCCCATCCTGCTGGCACATGGCGGCGGGCAGACGCGCCGTGCGTGGAAACGCGTGACAGGTGATCTGGCCAAAGCTGGCTACCGCGCAATTGCGATCGATATGCGCGGTCATGGCGACAGCGATTGGGCTGCAAGCGGAGCATACGATATTCGCGACTTCGCTTCCGATCTCGTTGCAATCGCCTCGCAGATGGACCGTGCGCCAGCGCTAGTCGGTGCTTCTCTCGGTGGCCTCGCCGGAATGATCGCCGAAGGACATCTTGCGCCAGACAGCTTTGCATCAATGACTCTTGTCGACATCGCGCCGCGTATGGAACCGGGCGGTGTGATGCGTGTGGTCGGCTTCATGGAAGAGCACGTCGAGACTGGTTTCTCTTCGCCTGAAGAAGCGGCAGAAGTCATCGCGAGCTACATGCCGCATCGCCGCAAGCGCGGGGCTGGAGAGGGTCTACGGCGCTATTTGCGGCAGAAGGAAAACGGTCGTTACTATTGGCACTGGGACCCAGCCTTTATCCGCAATATCATGACCGCGAAGCGAAGCGATCCGGCTCATCAGGATCGGCAATTCGATGCGCTAAGCGATGCGGCCAGTCGGCTCTCGCTGCCACTGCATCTCATCCGCGGCGGATCGAGCGATCTGGTTTCCGAAGAGGCGGTGGCGCATTTGCGCGACCTAGTCCCGCACACCGAATATTCCGACATCGCAGACGCAACGCATATGGTGGTGGGTGACGCCAACGACGCCTTTTCGGCAGCGATCCTCGATTTCCTGACCCGCCATCATCCACCCCAAGGTGCGCCATCATGAGCAGGGAGCACGGTCCTATCGATCGCCAGCGCCTCGACGAGCTGTTGCGGATTGCGCCGTTTCATCAATGGCTCGGCCTGACGGTAAAGTCGTGTTCGGACAAACAAATTGAGCTTGAAATGCCTTGGCGTGAAGAGATCGTGTCTAACCCGATGATCGGTTCAGTTCATGGCGGGGTGCTTGCTTCGCTGATCGACCTCACCGGGCTTTACACTTTGCTCTCGCAAGGCGTGACAGCGAAAGCGACCGCCGATCTTAGAGTTGATTATCATCGCCCGGCGACTTCTGGGCCGCTCACTGTGACCGGCCAAGTGGTCAAGGTCGGAAGGCAAATTTCAGTTGCCGAAAGCCGGATAGTTGGACCGGAGGGCAAACTGATCGCCAGCGGCAGGGGGGCCTACATATGTTAGCGCGCGCCACTCTAGCGGCTTTCTGTTTGGCTCTTGCCGCATGCTCCGGTGATGTGGCCGAAAACGAGGCCGAGCAAGAAACCCAGTCTGGTCCGCGCAAAGTTCAGACATTGGTCGTCGAACCCGAATTGCTCGCCGAACCAGTGAAAGCATTCGGCACCATTGCGGCCAAGCAAAGCAGCTCGATCGGGGCGCTAGCAGAGGGGCCGGTTGAGCGCATTTTCGTGAAAGTCGGCGACAGAGTATCGCGCGGCCAACCGCTCTTTCGCATCCGTCAGGCTGACTACCAGCGGCGCGTGGCCGAAGCGCAGGCCGCCGTCGATCTCGCCAATGCCCAAGCGATCGAGGCAGAGCGGCGCTACGATCGCGTTATTGCGCTTGCACCTAAGGGTTTCGTATCAAAAGCGCAGGTCGATTCGGTCGAAACGGAACTTGCCGTTGCACGAGCGCAGAAAACGCAGGCTCAGGCAGCGCTCGGCACCGCGCAGCAAGCGTTATCGGATACCATAACGCGAGCGCCTTACGATGGCGTCGTTACCGCTCGGCTGGTCGATGAAGGGGTATATCTCAACAACCGTTTTTCGATGGGCGGTCAGTCAGCGGCGCTACAATTGCAGGAGCTCGGAACGGTTGCCGCCATCGTGAATGCGCCGCAGGAATATGTTGACGCCTTCCGGCGGAATATGCCCGCCCGCGTCTACATTGAGGGGTTCGATGAGCCGTTCGACAGCATAGTCTATATCATCAACGACCGGGTCGACCCCGAAAGCCGGATGGTCGAATTGCGGCTGCCGATTGCCAATCCAAATTATCGTATCAGCTCAGGTTTAGGGGCTCGCGCTGAAATCGACGTTCCACCCGTTTCGGCGATAGTGCTCGCTCGAACTACAATCCTTGGCGATAGTGCATCCGCGCACGTTTTCATTGTTGAAGACGGGAAGGCACGGCGGCGGGCAGTCACTTTCGAGAGTATCGATCTTGATCGGGTGCGCATTCTTTCAGGCTTGGCGGCAAAGGAAGTGGCAGTCCTCGATCCGCCTGCGACTTTGCGTGATGGCGAACCAGTAGAACCCCGTCAAAAGAGCGACACAGACTGATATGTGGCTCGCGGACGTATCGATCCGGCGCCCCGTCTTCGCGACGATGCTTATCGCATCGCTCGTGGTGTTGGGACTTGTTTCTTTCAACCGGCTCGGCGTCGACCTTTTTCCAGAGGTAGAGTTTCCATACGTTTCAGTGACGACGGCGCTTCCTGGTGCCTCGCCCGGAACGGTGGAAACCGAAGTTACCGACATCGTCGAGGAGCAGCTCAACACCATTGCGGGACTGCGTCAGATGCGATCGACCAGTGCCGAGGGAGTGAGCATCGTCAATCTCGAATTCGAACTTGAGGAAGATGCCGATGTGAAAGCGCAAGAGGTGCGCGACAAAATGTCGCGACTTGGAGCCGATCTGCCTGCCGACTCCGAGCCGCCGGTAATCGAAAAGGTCGATCCCAATGCTGCGCCTATTCTGTCGGTTCTCATGTCAGGTGATATGCCTGTTCGCGACTTGACCGCTTTCGCAGATGAGGAGGTTAAGGAGCGTTTGCAGCGCGTCCCCGGAGTTGGTTCAGTCGAGCTGGTCGGCGGACGCAAGCGAGAAATGCGTATCTGGCTCGATGCACCGGCAATGCGTGCTCGCGGACTAACTGCGGACGACGTACTTGGCGCAATTCAGCGCGAGAACTCCGAACTGCCCGGTGGTCGATTAGTCACCGAGGGGCGCGCACGACAATTCGGTGTCCGCATACTCGCCGAAGCGGAAAGTGCGGCAGAATTCGCGGCAATACCCATCGCCTATCGACCCAATGGCCAAACAGTGCGGATCGGCGACGTTGGAAGGGTCGAAGACTCGATTGAAGACGAAGCCAGTTATGCTCAGCTCGACGGTGAACCAGGCGTCGTTCTTGAGGTCCGTAAACAAAGCGGCGAGAACACGGTCGCCGTGGCCGAACAGATCCGCGCTGAAATTGAGGAGCTTCGAGCTTCGGCACCAGAAGGCGTCACCTTCGTCATCGCGCGCGACACGTCTCGCTTTATCGAACAGGCCATCGGAGACGTGCTGTTCGACCTGTTTATAGCCGTGGTTCTGGTGGTAGCGGTGACGTTCCTGTTCCTTCTCAGTTGGCGTGCAACGATCATCGTATTGCTGGCAATCCCGACCTCGATAGTCGCAACCTTTGTTGCCTTTGCGGCGTTTGATTTTACGATCAACATGGTCACTTTGTTGGCGCTGACGGTCGCTATCGGCCTGCTCGTGGATGACGCGATTGTCGTGGTCGAAGCGGTTCAAAACGATGTCGATGAAGGTACGGACGCGACTGAAGCGGCTCATACAGCTACCAAGCGGGTTGCATTGGCAGTTCTGGCAGGCACTTTTGCGACTTTGGCGGTGTTCGTGCCAATCGCGTTTATGGAAGGGATCGTTGGCCGTTTTTTCTTTCAATACGGTCTTGCAATCGTCTTCTCCGTCAGCGTCTCGATGCTGGTTGCCTTCACGCTCACACCCGCGCTTTCGGCCCGGTTGTTGCGTCCCGAAGAAAAGGAGAGTGGCTGGTTAGCACGGATAGAGCGATTTCATGTCGGGATGCGACAACGCTACGAAAGGCTCGTATCCTGGGCGATCCGCCGCCGCTACCTTGTTCTAGGCGGCGCGCTTGCCAGCGTATTCGTTGGCGTCTTTTTTGCGGCGCTCGTACCCAGCACATTCATGTCCACTACTGACCGCTCGGAATTTCTCGCGACGGTCAAGCTCCCGCTCGGCACCGGGATAGCCGGAGCAAGGGACGCAGCGCAGCAGGTGGATGCCGCTTTGCGCGAAAATCCCGAAGTCGAACTCGTCTTTGTTAGTGCGGGCAGTGGAACCAATCCAAAGACCAACGAGCTCGATGTCTATGTCGGCCTTTCGCCCAAACGGTCGCGTGCCACGACGCAAGACGACATAATGACCTTCGCACGCGAAGCGGCACTCGAAGGTGTCCCGACGGCACGCCAAGTTGCGGTGGAGGAAGTTCCGTGGGTTTCCGGTGCAGGGGTCGGACAGACCGCGATAGAACTGATCATCACCGGGCCGGATATCGCCACTATCAATGGCTATGCGCAATGGCTCGAAGGCGAGCTTTCCGCGCGATCTGATTTCGTAGACGTGCGCTCCACCTACGAGGGTGGCAGGCCTGAGTTGCAGATCGCACTCGATCGTGACCGGGCGGCGGACCTCGGCATTTCAGCGCGCGACCTCGCTGCAGCTTCGCGGACACTGGTCGGCGGGAGCGATGCCGGAACGTTTGAGACTGGGGGACGCCGCTACGACGTTCGGGTTCGATTGGAGGAGAGCGGGCGACAGCGACTGAGCGACATCGAGGCGCTTCCGCTTAGGACAGGGCAAGGCACTCTGGTTGATCTGGCTGCAATTACCGACATCGATGTCACGCTGAGCGCTGCAGAGATCGAACGCATTGATCGCTCGCGCCAGATTTCGGTGCTCGCCAATACCGCGCCGGGTGTACCGTTGAGCGTTGCCGTCTCGGATGTGGAGGACCTTCTAGCCGCCAACCCACCACCAGCTGGACTGTCTACCCAAATGGAAGGCACAGCACGCCGCCTCGCTGAAACGAGCGAGGCAATTATCTTTGCATTCGCACTGGCGATCGTCGCTCTCTATATCGTCCTTGCAAGCCAGTTTAACAGCTTCGGGCAACCCATCATAATCATGCTCACCGCGCCATTATCCTTCTCCGGCGCGTATTTCCTGATGTGGGCAACGGGTCAGGAAATGAGCCTGTTTGCGCAGATTGGCATGATTGCGCTGATGGGTATTGTGATGAAAAACGGCATCCTGCTTGTCGATCTCGCCAACCAGTTCCGCGATGCTGGCAACGATGCCGCTACGGCGATGCGTGATGCAGCGCCGGAACGGCTGCGACCAGTCCTCATGACTGCGTTGGCTGCCGTGTTCGGAATGATGCCTGTCGCATTGGCACAGTCAGACGCCGCCGAATGGAGAAACCCTATGGGTTTTATCATTATCGGGGGTCTTACGACATCGACCTTTCTGACTTTGTTGGTGATCCCCGCAGCTTATGCGGCAGCGTCGGATTTACGGAGCGTAATGAACAACTTTCGATCCTCGTTCTTGCATCGACCGTCCTAGGCCGGAGCATTAGCTGAGTATTTGCCATTTTTGTGATGGGCGCGCTGTTGAACATGGCATGTCCGCTTTCAGGGCGAGCAGAATGTCCATCAAATGGCCGACATTGGGGCGCGTAGCTGCCGCATACTCTGCCACCCTGCTGGTGAGAATCCAAGGTCGCCGCGAGCGACCAGATCTGCTCTCATGCGAAGATCACCCTACAACGCTAACGGCGGTCTCGCGGCTTTTGGCGCCTCCACCAGCAAAAGAGAAGGGGGAGGGAGGTTTGATGGTCCGTCAACTGGATGGACGATCAGATGGAGACCTCCCATGACTGCAATTCCTCTTTGCAAGCTCGATCAGAGCCCCAGCAATGTGCGCAAAGTGATCGATGAAACGGCCGACGAGCAGCTTTCTCACGACATCGAAGCGCACGGTCAGCTTCAGAACCTAATCGTCACCAAGTCGAAGAAGCG
>JBCBHD010000121.1:0-8879 GCA_038526115.1 Pseudomonadota bacterium
CGAAACTCGCGTCCGGTTTGACCTTTGCCGACCCGGAAAGGGCGGGTTTGCCATCGATCTCGACCAAACCATCGGCGATCAGGCTTTGCACCCTTGCACGCGAGAGTTCAGTCGCATCGGCGAGAACCTTGTCTAGGCGTCCGGCATTTGCGACAGTGCCGGTGATGATCTGGGGCTCAGACATGGTACTCCTATTGGGAGAAGCCGCCGGACGATACAAGTTTGGCGCTTCTGCGGGCCGATGGGTGCGTGCATGACGCATTCTTCCCTCCTTGAGATATCCATTTCGAAAGAGGCGCACCGAGACCTGCTGAAGGAAGCGGAACGAGCGGCTCCGGAAGAATGTTGCGGGCTTTTGCTCGGACAGCAGCAGAGCATTGTTTCGATCCAGAGTGCGGCCAATATTCACCCGGCGCCGCGCACGCATTTCGAGATTGATCCCGCCGTCTTGATTGCTGCCCACCGGTCTGAACGTAGCGGAGGCCCGACGATTATCGGATACTATCACTCGCATCCACTCGGTTACGGTTCACCATCTGATACGGACCGATCTACATCCCCGCGCGATGGCAAGGTCTGGGCCATTATCGGGTATGATGGCGTGGGGTTTTGGCAAGATGCGCAGGACGGATTTCGTGCGCTTTCCTACCGAATTTCTGGTCGTTAGACTCGCTGCCGATGATCCCACAATTCCGTCGCTTCCCCGCCTTTTTCAGCGCATTCGTGAAAGCCCGGTGGAAGGACAGCGTTTTTATGCCTAGGACTGTGTAACATGCGGTCCATGTCTCGCCTCTGCGGCTTGGATCTGTCCTGATTGATCGAGTAAGAAAGCCTATAATCCAATGACTTCGCAAACCGATCTCGCCGCGCTTCTGTGTTCGCGACTGTGCCACGATATGCTCAGCCCCGTCGGCGCTCTTTCCAACGGGCTGGAATTGCTCGCGGATGAGCAAGACCCGGAAATGCGGGCCAAGTGTGTCGAACTGCTTGAACAAAGCGCCAAGATCAGCACTGATAAGCTCAAGTTCTTTCGGCTCGCTTTTGGAGCGGCAGGAGGCTTCGGGGAAGCTGTGCCAATCGAGGAGGCGCAGGATGTCATCACGGCACTCGCCGATGATGCGAAAGGTGTGGAGCTGAACTGGGCGCTCACGGAAAACAGCCTGCCCAAGCCAGCCGTCAAGGTGATGCTGAACCTCGCGCAGATCGCGTTGGACGCTCTGGTACGGGGAGGCACTCTCGATATCGGGGCCGAAATGCTGGAAGGAAACGCAGAGATTGTGGCCCGTGCCAATGGCGAAAGGATCGCTTTTGATGAAACGATTGGCCAGGCGCTTCAGGGCGAGTTGCCGGCTGGCGAGCTTTCGAGCCGGACAGCAGCAGCGCACATGATCGCGATGGTGGCTGAGGAACTGGGCGGCGGGCTGCAATACAAGATCGCCGATAACACGCTGGTTCTGGGTGCGGTCCTGCCGCAACCCGAAGGCATGATCGGCTGATTGCATGGGGTTCAAGCCGGAGGATTTCGGAGACGGGGAGCGGGACGAGCTTGTCCATCGCACTCAGCTATCACCCAATTGCAACGATCGCGCATTGCCGATCACGATGGCAGTTTTGCACTACACCGAAATGAAGCCGGTTGAGACCGCGCTCGAACGGCTAACTGATCCGGAAGCCGGGGTGAGCGCGCATTACCTGATAACGGAAGAGGGCGAAGTCATACGCCTGGTGCCTGAAGAAAAGAGGGCCTGGCATGCAGGCAAGAGCTTCTGGCGCGGAATCAAGGATGTAAACTCAGCGAGTGTTGGCATCGAACTTGATCATCCGGGGCATGCCAATGGCTATCGGGACTTCGCCAAGGCACAAATTGACGCGCTCATACCGCTGTTGTCACGCATCCTGAAGACGCATGATATTCCAAGAGCCAATGTCGTGGCGCATTCCGATGTTGCTCCGGCCCGCAAGGTTGATCCTGGCGAGTTGTTCCCGTGGGATCGGCTGGCTGAATACGGACTATGCCTCGGCAAACCAGATGGCCTGGAGCTCGGCGATCCGTTCCAGAATGATGGCGCTTTCATGCTCGCGTTGGAACGATACGGCTACGACATTACGGACGGGCCAAAGGCGGTCGAGGCGTTCCAGCGCCGATGGCGACCAGAACTAATCGACGGCAGGATTGATCAGCAAATCGGTGCCATTCTGTTTCAGTTGCTGCTTGATCGGGACAGGGGCGCGGCCCGGTGACCTGCATCCAGTTTACAACATTATACGTCAGGGGAGGGAGAAACCTGCTCTAATTGAGTTCACAAAGCGCATAGGGGCGCAATCATCCTTGGGAGGGATCGACGATGATGAAGAAGCTCGCAGCCGAGTTTTTCGGCACATTCTGGTTGGTTTTTGGGGGCTGCGGCTCCGCGGTGCTCGCCGCTGGCTTTCCCGAGTTGGGGATCGGCTTTGTCGGTGTTTCATTCGCTTTTGGTTTGACAGTCCTGACCATGGCCTATGCCGTGGGAGGGATATCCGGCGGTCACTTCAACCCGGCGGTCTCACTCGGTCTCGCCATTGGCGGACGGTTCAGTTACGGCGAGATGGTGCCTTACTGGGTGGCGCAAGTACTGGGGTCCTTTGTCGCCGCGGGCGTTCTTTTCGTGATTGCCAGTGGCGCTCCAGATTTCGCAGCCGGCGGGTTCGCTTCGAATGGCTATGGTGAATTGTCGCCGGGCGGCTATTCGATGACAGCAGTGCTGGTGGCAGAGATTGTACTGACGGCGTTGTTCCTGATCATAATTCTGGGTTCCACTTCGCCCAAGGCTCCAGCAGGCTTCGCGCCTATCGCAATTGGCCTGGGCCTGACGCTGATCCACCTGATCTCTATCCCTGTCAGCAACACCTCGGTTAATCCGGCGCGGTCGACCAGCGTCGCATTCTATGCTGACACGGCAGCTGTTCCGCAGCTCTGGCTGTTCTGGGTGGCGCCTCTGATTGGTGCAGCCATTGGCGCGCTCGTCTGGAAGATGCTGCTTTCACCTGATGAAGCGTTGGACGGTATCGGCGGCGACGGCGAATAACGTCTGGGAGTTTTGAGCCGGAGCGATAATGAGGCAGCGCTCCGGCTCAATAGCCCTACATCTCCATATCCATGCCTTCTGCCACAACAATATCGCCGCCCAGCGATAGGTGAGGGCATGCTGCGGCCATCGCGCCAGCCTCTTCGCAAGTGGCTGCTTCGACAATACTGATGCCATTGAATGCCGCTTCGTCACCTTTGCGGCTGATTCCGTCAGAATCGGCAGTGACTGCCTGACTGAAAGGCATGCCTGGCTCAATCATGGCGTCTCCGAGCCCGGCAGACCAAGCGCGCCACGCTTCCATGTGCTTCTGGCCTTCCTCTGGAGTCTTCGGTGGTTGGGCGTTGCGATAGATGAAAGCAAACTTGGGCATTGGGTTCTCCTGAATTATCGGAGGCGCAAACCTTGCAGCGATCTAAATATGTTCAAGAACATAGTTTGGATCATGCTATTCGGCTCCTTCAAAGAGATGACGAGGTTCCGGCATGCCATATTCGAAAGAGCACAAGCAGCGCGTGCGTGCGCAGATTGTTGAGGCGGCAAGGAGGCTGTTCAACCGATATGGCTTTGACAATGTGTCGATCGACCAGCTGATGGCGGAAGCTGGATTGACGCGCGGCGGGTTTTATTCGCACTTCGAAAGCAAAGAGGCCGTCTTTGCCGCGGCTACTGCGAGCTTCCTTCATGGGCAGGGCGCAACGTGGCGCGAGGAAGCTGGTGTCGATCCCACAGCAGGGCAGGTTGAAATGGCGAAGCGGATGGTGGCTTCGTACCTGTCGCACGAGCACCTAGATCAGGTCGAAAATCAATGCCCGCTCATCGCCTATGCGACCGATGTCGCTCGCGCTGGGCCGCAAGTGCAAGAGAGTTATCGCGAGCTCCTTGAAGGAATGGTCAGCCTGTTCGAATTCAATCTAGCAGGCGATCCGGCTGAACGCGCCAAACGCGCTCGCGCGCTTGCGGCGATGTGCGTTGGCGGAATGGTTATTGCGCGAGCCTTGCCGGATACAAACACAGCAGAAGAGATTCGACGGTCTGCGCTGGATGAGGCCATGATGCTCTGGATAGAACCCGACAAAAAGGTAGCAGCCTAGGTGTCTCTCTTCACAAACTCGCAGCAAATCCATATGTCAGCGCATGTCAGGGGGCTGAGGCAGCCGCGTTATCGCAAGATACCGAGGAAAGTCCGGGCTCCACGAAGCAAGGGTGGCGGGTAACGCCCGCCGAGTGAGCGTTTCGGCGCAAGCTCAGGGAAAGTGCCACAGAGAGTATACCGCCGATGGAGCCTAAAGCTCACAGGCAAGGGTGAAAGGGTGCGGCAAGAGCGCACCGGGGCTCTGGTAACAGCGTCCGCATGGCAAACCCCACCCGGAGCAAGGCCAAATAGGGGCCTCGCGCCGCCAAATCTTCGGATGAGGGGGCAGTGGCGCTTCGCCGCGAGAGGTCCGGGTTGGCTGCTTGAGCGACTTGGCAACAGGTCGCCTAGATGAATGGCTGCTGCCGTGCGGCTGGTGCTGAAAAGCATACCGTGCACGGAAACAGAACCCGGCTTATGATGCCCCCTGGCGCATTCTTTGTTGGATCAGCGGACGACAATCTCGGTCAGTCGCAGTTGACTGTCGAATTGGACGTCGCGCCCCCATACACGAATGGCTGAGACAGTCTGCGGCTCGAAGCGATGGCAGATGAGAAGTTCTTCATTGCACTCTCGTTCAACCAGCTGTTTCCAGCCGTCGTCGGTCAAAACCGTGATTCTGTAAGAAGTCGGTTGTGAAATTCGGTTTGAAAACAGCGCGACTTGCTGAAGGTCGTCATAAGCGAACGGAAAGCGCAGCTCCACCCAGCCGCCTTCACCATTTTCGCTTACTTTTGGATCGGACGCCCAGTTCGTTTTGGCGCCTTCGAACGAGCCGCGTTGGCCGTCGAAAAGCCAGTGAGCGCTGCGTGTGCCGCATGACGGGCCTGAGCAACGTCGCGATCCCGGTGCCAAGACCGCCTTCGATTCAGGCGCGACGTTGGGCTTCGACCTGAAGAGCTTATGGTCGCAAGAGAACGTTTCGAGGCTTGCTGTGATTTCCTTGGGTGGGAAGCGATAGGGATCACCAGTCGTATTTCGTGCGCGTTCTTGGCGTTCGAGGAATGCTGCTCTGGCGGCGACAAATTTGGGTACCGCATCGCAGACTGAACTCGACGAAACAGCTGCACGATCGGGTAAACACTCACCCTCAAGTCCAGCGCGATAGTCATTCGAGAAACTCGCACGATCTAGTGCGATATCAAACTTGCGGGAGCACTGAGAGTTGACCGAATTGAATGCCCGGTCTTCAGTAATCTCTGCACGTATCGCTTGCCGTGCAAGTGTGCTCGGGTTCTCGCACTCTTGCTGGTTTGCACTAAGAATTGCGCCGGTACCAATGTCCGCAATACCGCCAGCCACACTATCGAGAATACCGGTTGCCGTTGAGACACAACCAGCGAGGATAGCTGCCGCCGAGGCAGCGAAAACGACCGTTTTTCTGGGAGACATGTGCGACCCTTTGTCTCATTAATCAGTGGGATGATTGGTATTCAGATCTTTCCAAGTAATTCAATGAAGTCAAGATCAACTTTGGATAGGCGGATACAGTTCATCCAGCGGCCTTGAGCGTCCATCTGGGCATACCAGACGAACATGGAAACGTTTCAGGCGTCGCGGTTCCGGCACACCGCAAGAATGCGCGATCACACCCACTTCTTTGCGCATCTGTTCAACAAAGTTCTGCACCCGGACCGCCTTGTTCGTGGGGTCTAGCCCGCGTTGCAGCGCAGGGTCGTGGGTGGTGATGCCGGTTGGGCAAGTGTTTTTGTTACACTTCATCGCCTGAATACAGCCGAGAGCGAACATGAAACCGCGTGCCGAAATCACAAAGTCGGCGCCGGCGCAGATCGCCCAGGCAACTTCACTCGGCGTCACCAATTTGCCGCTGGCGACGATACGGATGCGGTCTTTCAGGCCAGCCTTGTCGCGCAGATCAACCAGCATGGGGAGCGCTTCGCGCAAAGTCAGGCCGACATTGTCGATCAGCGGCATAGGCGCCGCGCCAGTCCCACCATCGCCGCCATCGACAGTGATGAAGTCGGGTGCGCTGTCTGTGCCACGCTGGTTGATTTCAGCGAACAGTTCCTGGATCCAGCCATACGCGCCGATAACCGTTTTGATGCCGACCGGTTTGCCTGTTGCTTCGCGAATGCGCGCGATCATGTCGAGCAGTTCGGCATTGTTTCCGATTTCGGGATGGCGATTGGGTGAGATCGAAGCCTGACCTTCTTTGATTCCTCGAATTTCGGCGATTTCGGCATTCACCTTGGCAGCAGGCAGAATGCCGCCCTTTCCGGGCTTGGCCCCTTGCGACAGTTTGATCTCGAACATTTTAACTTGCTCGTGCGCGGCAACTTCACACAGCTTGTCATCAGAGAGGCTGCCCTCCTCGTCGCGCACGCCGTATTTCGCCGTGCCGATCTGAAAAACGAGGTCGCAGCCGCCTTCAAGGTGATAGGGTGACAAACCCCCTTCTCCGGTGTTCATCCAGCATCCGGCCTTGGCTGCTCCGTTAGAAAGTGCGCGCACTGCGGGAGTGGAAAGCGCACCGTAGCTCATCCCGGAAATGTTAAAGATAGAAGGGGCTTCGTAAGGTGTTCGGGCGACGCCTGCGCCGATCGCCATTGGCGGAGCCTTGACGGCATCTTCTTCGAGAGTGGGCCAAGGGCAGTTGACGAATATTGGGGTGCCAACCGGGTCCAGATTACGGGTCGAACCGAATGCAACATTGGTAGAATGGTTGCGTGCAGCCTCGTTTACCCATTCGCGCTGTGCACGGTTGAACGGCATTTCTTCGCGGTCCATCGCGAAAAAATACTGCCGAAAAAACTCGCCGAGATCGGAGAGAATGTAACGCATCCGGCCAATGACTGGGTAGTTCCTGCGGACAGTGTCGGTCGTCTGATAACGATCAATAAAGAAGACAACCACAAGCGCCAGTGCGGCTAGGCCGATCACGAAAATGAAGAGTGATGTGAGCCCGTTAAGCGCAGTGCCCATAGTGTGTCCTCCCTTGTTGCCGCAACTGCCATTTCGGCATCGACAATCACGAAGTTACACTGCGCCGTGCTTCCGCTTAAGTCCAGAAGCCGGATATGAAGCGGCCGCGCCCATTGGGACGCGGCCGATCATGTCATTTGGTATTGATCAGAAGCGCCAGTTCAGCGTGACGCGTCCTTGATTGTTGGTCAGTACGCCGCGACCCAGATCGGACGTACCACTCGCGCTGAGGCTCAACCGGTCGGCAAGTGAGAGCTCAACACCTGCATTTACTGAGACCCACTGCGGATCCAGTTCATTGACGATTGAGAATGCGGCATCCGGCGCTCCGAAGAAGTTTGCCGTGACCACATCCTGCGTGTCAGCCAACTCTCGCGCATAGGCCACAGAGCCGAATGCGCTCAACGTGCTGGTGCGACCGAGCTTGGTGTCAAGCGCGCCCATAAGGCCGAGCTTGGTCCCCACCGAAGTGAAGTCTCGACCATGGACAGACAGCCCGAACGCTCCAGCGCCGAACTCGTCATACCCGCCGATATTGCTGCGGACGTAGTCCATGCTTGCCACCGGACCAAACTCGAAGCCCGGCGCGACATCGATGGAATAACCGACCCGCATGCCAGCAAACGTCTGACGACCATCTGCGGCTCCGCGTGCGCTTTGATAAGCGAGAGCGAAGTCACCCTGGCTGGCCCGTTCCACGCCATAATTCTGGCGCGAGAACCCGACATACATATCAGCAAAGCCTTGTCCGAACTGCGCAGCTGCATAGGCTGCGCCAGCTGTGCTGGTGTCTTCCGGACGGAAGGTGGAGCCAGCAGTTGAGTTGCTGTTGCGGATATTGGTCATTGCAAAGCCTACGGCGATGCCATCAGCCACCTGCAAGTCAGCACCCAGTGTCAGCTCACCCGCTTGGGTGAACGCCGCTTCCTCAAATGCGCTGGCACCTGTGTTGCGTTCAGCCCCGCCGCTGAGGAAAACCCCGCTGACAGTGCTGAAGAAGCCGATCTGGCCCGTGTCTTGCGGATCGGTACCCGCAATAGCGAAGGCTGCGTTGCCGGCCGATGAGAAGCCAGCGGCTGCCTTGTTCGCGCCCCGCAATGCCAAGGTGCGCTGGCCCAATTGACCAGTGAACCGATGCGAGAAGCTGGTTGCAATGGTTGATTGGCTGAAGGCGCTGACCGGAGTGAGCGAAGCCAGCGTCGGTGCCAGAGTGTCGATGCCTGCACCGTCGATGACATCGAAGAGACCGGTGAACTGGGCGAAATTGCCACCAAACCGGATCGAATCGAGCGCCTGACCAAGCGACCGCAGATTGCTGAAGCCACCGAACAGATCACTAAGCCGGAGCGCCCCGACCTGAGCGATCACGTCTCCATCTTCCACACGGGTTTCTGCAAACAGCAGCGGAGACCGTGAGATGAGGAACACATCATCGAAGTTACCGAGCACCGAATTGGCGCTGAGGACGGTTACTTCATCACCATAGCGTGGACGCCCGGTAGCGCCGATGATCAGCCTGCCTGCAAGACTGGCATCGCCGTTCACCGAAAGCAGATCGCTGGTGTTGCTGCGCCGCGTGAAGCGGGCGTTGCTAAGCAGCGTGCCGTCAGCGTTCTGGATGTATGCGCCGTTGACTGTCAGAGTTCCGGTGCGGAACAGGCCAGCCGGAGCAACCGCACCGCCAAGGTTGAAGAACGCATCGGTGTTGACTGTTCCCGTACCTTCGAAAATGCCGC
>JBCBHD010000122.1:0-8857 GCA_038526115.1 Pseudomonadota bacterium
AGGCCAAGCAGGCTGAGCGCTATACGAAGCTGACCGAGCAGATCCAGCTGGCCGAAGCACGCCTGTTGTTTGCGCGCTGGCGAGATGCCGCTCAGGCCGCGAAAGAAGCGCGGGCAGCAGCCGAAACCGCTGATGCCCAGGTGGCTTCGGCGAAACAGGCGGTCGATGCCGCTCAGAAAGAGCAGGCAGCACTGGCTGCGACGCTGTCTGAAGCGCGAGAAGAGCTTGCTGACCGCCGAGACGATGCCAGCGCGCATGGTCACCGCATGGCCGCGCTGTCGGAAAAGCTGGAAGCAGCCGAAACACGGCTCGCTGACCTCACGCGTCAGCGCACCCGGCTGGAAGAAGACCGCGAGGCAGCCGACCGGCTGACCTCGGATGCGGCGGACGCGCTCGCCAGGCTGGAACGCGAATTGGCTGAGAACGAGAGCACACTCAAAGCCGCCGAAGCCGCCCGCCCTGCCCTTGCTGCCAAAAGCGAAGACGTTGAACGCGCCAGCCGGACAGCCGAACTGGCGCTTGCCAAAGCCACAGCCGATCACGCCGGTGTCGAAGCGGAATGGCGCGTTGCCGAAGCGACAATCGAACAGGCCGAAGCTCGACTAGCCCGCCTGACCCGCGAACGCGATCGTATCGGCGAAGCGCGGCGCGAACTTGAAGGCGAGGAGGACGCCGAACAGGCAGTGATTGCCGCTCGCGAAGCCGCTGATGAAGCCGCGAGCGAAGTTGCCCGGTTGCGCGCCAAGCTCGAAACGGATCAGGCGCGGAAATCCGATCTGCAATCAGCGCGGGATGAAGCCTCCGCCGCCCTATCCACCGCCAAAGCGGAACTGGCAGGGATTGACCGGGAGTATTCCGCTCTCGTCAGGGATCGTGATGCCCGCGCTAAGCAGGCCGCATCGCGTTCCGGCTTGCCAGCTGCGCTGGACAAGGTGCGGGTGGTCAAGGGGTATGAGCGGGCGCTTGCTGCGGTTCTTGGTCGCGACGCCAAGTCCCCGCTTGGCGCACCGGAAGCGCCTACCGATGGCCGATTCTGGACCGGGAGCCATGCCCCGACTAAAGTGGCCGATAGTTTGCTCGATCACATTACGGATTGCCCTGAAGAGCTTCAGGCCCGCCTCGCGCTAGTCCATTGCGCCGATGAAGACGATGGCCGCGAACTTGGCCCGGGTGAATGGCTCGTCACCACAGCAGGACACTTGCGGCGCTGGGACGGTTTCGTTGCTCGGGGCGAAGGCTCCGCCGAAGCGGCAAGGCTGGAAGCCGCCAACCGCCTGACCGAGTTGGAAGGCGTATTGCCGCGGCTGCGCGCGGCGGCCGAAACTGCGGAATCCGATGAGCGCTCTGCACGCGAAGAGCTGTCAACGCTGCAAACTGCATTGGTCGCGCAGGAACGCGAAATCGCCGGAGCCATTGAAACCGAACGCGCCGCTTTGCGAAGCCTCGATCAGGCCGAAGCCAGCAAAGAGAGAATTGCCGTCAGGCTGCAAGAACTGGCCCAATCGAGCGAAGAACTCGCCGAACAATTGTCAGGCGCCCAGACTGATCTGGAAAATGCGCAGCAAGCCCGCGATGCATTGCCCGCACCCGACGCAGGGCGCGCCGCCCTTGATGCTTCGCAAGCTAAGCATGAAGCCGCCAAGTCCGCCGTGCAAGCTGCTCTCGCAGAACTCGCCGCGCATGATCAAGGGCTGGCTGTCACGCGTGAGCGCTTTGCCGCTCAGCAGGCCGATCGCAACAACTGGCAGGCCCGCTCCGGTGAAGCGACGCAGCGCATGGCCGAAGCCGCTCGGCGGCTTGAGGAAATCGAAGAAGAGCGCGCCGTAATTGCTGCCAAACCCGCCGCTCTGATTGCCGAAATCGAGCAAGGCGACGCGATGCGCGCGCGACTGACTGAGGAGCTTGAAGCGGCACAGTCGGTGGTTACCGAGCGCGAAACCGCAATCAGCGTTGCCGAGCGCGCTCTTGCCGATGCGGGGGAGGCTCTTGCGCAAGAGCGAGAGGGCCGGGCAACCCTTGCGGCACGGGCCGAGAATGAAGAAGAACGGCGCGCAGAAATGGCGCGCATTTCTGGCGAACGTTTCCAGTGTCCACCACCGCTGCTCCTCGAACGTTTCGAGTTCGAAGAAGACGACATCAAACCCGCCACCGTCGAATCCGAAGAGATGGACCGGCTTACCGCCAGCCGCGAACGGATCGGTCCGGTCAATCTGGTTGCCGCCGAAGAGCTTGCGCGGATTGAAGAAGAGCACGGCACCAACGCCAGCGAACAGGCGGAACTGGCCGAAGCTGTAAACCGCCTTCGTGGGTCAATCGGCAATCTCAACCGCGAAGGACGCGAACGGCTGAAAGCCGCATTCGAGGAAGTAGACGGGCATTTCCGTGAGCTGTTCACCCGGCTGTTCGAAGGCGGGCAAGCGCATCTTGCTCTTGTCGACAGCGATGATCCGCTCGAAGCAGGCCTCGAGATTTTCGCGCAACCGCCGGGCAAGCGCCTGCAATCGCTTTCGCTTCTATCGGGCGGCGAGCAAGCTCTCACCGCTACTGCGCTGATCTTTGCGTTGTTCCTCACAAACCCTGCGCCGATCTGCGTGCTTGATGAGGTCGATGCGCCGCTCGATGACGCCAATGTCGAAAGGTTCTGCGATCTGCTGGATTCGATGATTCAGACAACCAAGACACGCTATCTGATCGTCACTCACAACGCTGTCACCATGAGCCGGATGCACCGTTTGTTCGGTGTTACGATGGCCGAAAAAGGCGTATCGCGCCTCGTCAGCGTGGATTTGGGTGAAGCTGCTTTGATGGCAGCCGAATAACCAGCGTTCTACGCTTCGACTGCGCGGGCCAAGCGGCTGCGGATTGACTTCAGCTTCGCAACCGCATCGTCAACCTTTGGCCGCAAATCGGGAACAATCTCGGCCTTGGTGCCATCAGGATCGACCGCGGCACGGCGATCACCAGAACGGCGATCTTCCTTGCGGCGATCCATCCCGGATGCGCCAGAGGCCCGCAGAACAGCCTCCGCACCCTTTAGCGTATAGCCTTCCTCGTTCACGAGCTTGTTGATCCGCTCTACCAGCGCCACGTCGCCAGGACGGTAGTAACGTCGGCCTCCGCTGCGCTTGAGCGGTTTCAAAAGAGAAAACTGCTGTTCCCAATATCGAAGAACATGCGGTTTGATATCAAGCGCTTCGCTTACTTCTCCGATTGTCCGGAGCGCGCTTTCATCTTTGCCATCTTCGAAGTCAGCCATCGCGATCAATCACCTTTGGCGATCTGTTCCTTGAGCAGTTGGCTGGCGCGGAATGTCATCACCCGGCGCGGAGTAATCGGAACTTCAACCCCGGTTTTCGGATTGCGGCCGATCCGTTCATTCTTGTCACGCAGGACAAAGCTGCCAAAGCCGGAAATCTTCACATTCTCGCCATTAGCGAGCGCGGTGCACATCTTGTCGAGAATAGCCTCGACCAGATCCAGTGATTCAGCACGGCTGAACCCCATTTTGCGATTGATAGTCTCTGCGAGATCTGCCCGCGTGAGTGTACCCACCGAACGCATCATGAGCGTACTCCTTCCTTATAGGTGCGACCGCTCCCAAGAACCTCGACCTTAAGGTTTTCAATCGGTTTTCGCAAATCGAAGTCGAAGAATAGTGCATTTTTTGCACATGATGAGCCAAGAGTCGATCAGATGCGGATCAGTGACGCACCCCATGTGAAGCCGCCACCCATAGCTTCCAACATCACCAGATCGCCGGGTTTGATCCGACCATCGCGTCGTGCGTAGTCAAGAGCCAGAGGAACCGATGCCGCAGATGTGTTGGCATGCCGATCAACGGTAACCACCACCTTCTCCGCCGGAATACCAAGCTTGCGCGCGGTTGCATCAAGGATCCTCGCATTGGCCTGGTGCGGCACAACCCAGTCAATATCGGACGCTGAAATTCCAGCATCATCAATGACTTCGTGGAGAACTTCTGCAAGGTTCACCACCGCGTGACGAAAGACCTCACGGCCTTTCATCCGGAGATGCCCGACTGTTTGCGTGGTTGATGGCCCGCCGTCGACATAGAGCAGATCGTGTTGCGCTCCATCAGCATGAAGACGGGTGCTTAATATGCCCGGTCCATCGCTTTCGCCCCCGGCATCCCGATCTGGCGCTTCAAGCACCACAGCTCCTGCTCCATCACCGAAAAGCACGCAGGTTGTGCGATCTTCCCAATCAAGGATTCGGCTGAAAGTTTCGGCACCTATGACCAGTGCGCGCTTCGCCATGCCGGTTTTCAAAAGCGAATCGGCGGTTGCGACTGCATAGAGAAAGCCCGAACACACGGCGGCAACATCGAATGCAACACCACCGTTGCACCCTAGCGCATTTTGGACTTTGGTCGCTGTCGCTGGAAATGTGTTGTCGGGTGTGGCCGTTGCGACCACGATCAAGCCGATATCAGAAGCGGAAAGTCCCGCATCAGCCAGCGCCGCGCGGGCGGCCTCTGTTGCAAGCGAAGCCGTGGTTTCGCCTTCGCCAGCAATATAGCGCTGGCGGATTCCAGTCCGTTCAACGATCCATTCATCGCTTGTGTCGATTTGAGCGGCAAGCTCGTCGTTGGTTAGAACCCTTTCCGGCAAAGCTGAACCGGTTCCCAAAAGGCGCGAGCCTGTCACTCCGCTGCCTCGCAGCTCGGTTGAGCAGTCGTGGGAGCTGTGTTGCCCGCATCGCGTCCGTTGTCGCGCAGCGCGCCTTCGCCAAGCTCGCCCAAATCCTGAGCGATCCGTTCCGTCAGCTTGTTCTTGAGAAGGCTCGCAGTCACCGCAACCGCTTGCGCCACGCCGTTTGCCGTCGCGCTGCCATGGCTTTTGACGACCACACCATTCAGTCCGAGGAACACCGCACCATTGTGATTGTTCGGGTCCAAATGATGCCGCAGCAGCTCGGTTGCAGGACGCGATACCAGAAAACCGATCTTGGAACGCAGCGAGCTGGTGAAAGCCTGTTTCAAAAGATCGGTCACGAACCGTGCTGATCCTTCGATAGCCTTGAGCGCAATGTTGCCGGAAAACCCATCCGTCACAACAACGTGAGTTTCCCCGCGGTTGATCTTGTCGGATTCAACAAAACCCGCAAAATCAAGAGCAAGTCCGCCTTCCTGCTTGTCCGTCGCAGCTTGCAACAGAGCGGCTGCGTCGCGCAGGGCATCGGTTCCCTTGATCTCTTCAGTGCCGATATTGAGCAAGCGAACGGTCGGGCGGTCAAAACCGTTGACGATCCGCGAATAGGCGGCGCCCATAACTGCATATTGCACAAGATTGCGCGCATTGGCTTCGGTGTTCGCGCCGAGATCGAGCATCACCACATCATGCGGTTCGAGTGTCGGCATCAGGGCTGCGAGCGCCGGACGATCAATTCCCGGCATCGTGCGCAAGGCCAGCTTGCTCATCGCCATCAAAGCGCCGGTGTTTCCTGCGCTTACAGCTGCACCAGCTGCGCCATCCTTCACGGCGTTGACGGCGAGACCCATTGATGTGGTCTTGGCACGACGGATAGCCCGGCTTGGCAATTCATCACCGGCAATCACATCATCGCAATGGAGAATTTCCGATGCGCCGCGCATGTTGGGATGGTCATCAAGAGCGCTCTTGATGCGCTTTTCATCACCAACCAGCAGGAAATTGAAGCCTTCATGACGGCGGCGAGCAAGCGCTGCGCCTTCTACCATCACGCGCACGCCTTCATCACCGCCCATCGCATCAACAGCGATACGCGGCAAATCCATCACACTCTCTCCAATTTCAGGTCGCTTGGCCTTTATAGGCCGACTGCGACAACCTCACGCCCGTTGTAGTAACCGCAATGGGGGCAAAGGTTGTGCGGACGCTTCAACTCGCCGCAGTTCGGGCATTCATGGAATGCTTCGACTTTCAGCGAATCGTGAGCCCGGCGATTGCCGCGGCGATGGGGCGAAACTTTTCTCTTTGGGACAGCCATGGCTACGCCAATTCCTCAAATAAATGCGTGTCTTTGCGCCGTGTGGCGCGCAATCTCGAACGCCGCCCCTAAGCCAAGGCCTGCCCTCGCACAAGCTTTCGCCGGTGCGGGCGTCCTGGCCGGGAGTGGCGGGAAGCCGCGCGCTATAGCGAAAAATTCGTGCGTTGCAAGGATATCTGGGTGCGACTAGCAGTGCGCGCAAGGATTATTCGAAGGGATCGACAATGACACTTCTTCCGGTGACGCTCACCGCAGCAGCGGCTGCGGCCATTCTCAACATCTGGCTGATGGTCCGAATTGGCCAAGTTCGTGCGGCTGAGAAGATCTTCGTCGGAGATGAAGATAACGAAAACGTGATCCGCCGTATGCGGGCGCAGGCAAACTTCGTGGAGAACGCGCCATTCGTCCTGATCCTGATCGCCGCCATCGAATTGTCCGGCAAAGGCGAACCTTGGCTTGCTTATGTCGCGGGGCTGTTCATCCTTGGCCGCGTGGCGCACGCTTTCGGCATGGACGGCGG
This sequence comes from Pseudomonadota bacterium, assembly GCA_038526115.1. Classification (GTDB taxonomy): domain Bacteria; phylum Pseudomonadota; class Alphaproteobacteria; order Sphingomonadales; family Sphingomonadaceae; genus Erythrobacter. The sequence continues at coordinate 6,509 of JBCBHD010000122.1, forward strand.
CTCAATGTCAAAAGGCCGCATGATCGGCACGATCATCTCGATGCTGACGCTGATCGGCCTCGGCGTGGTCGCCGCGCTGATCGCAGCGCGGGTGTTGTGAATCAGCTCAGCGCGTAATCGCTAACAAACGCGTTCGTTTTCCGCTCTTGCCCGAACGTACTCGTCGGGCCGTGGCCAGGGATGAACATTACGTCCTCACCGAGCGGCCAGAGGCGCTGGGTGATCGCGTCGATCAGGTCCTGATGGTTGCCGCGCGGGAAATCGGTCCGGCCGATTGATCCCTGGAACAGCACATCGCCGACAATCGCAAAGCGGCTCGGCTCGTGGAAGAATACAACATGGCCGGGCGTGTGGCCGGGGCAGTGGATGACATCAAGCGTCAATTCGCCGACCGTCACCGTATCGCCGTGCTCCAGCCAGCGGGTCGGCTCGAAGCTCTTGGCCTCCATCCCGTAGCGCGCACCGTCAGTGTCGAGCTGCTCGATCCAGAACAGATCGTCCTTGTGCGGCCCTTCGATCGGGAGCCCAAGCTCGTCCGCCAGCATCCCCGCCTGCCCGCAATGATCAAGATGGCCGTGGGTGATCAGGATTTTCTCCAGCGTGACGCCCGCTTTGGCGACGCCATCCTTAAGCTTGTCGAGATCGCCGCCCGGATCGGTCAAAGCGGCTTTCATCGTCTTGGTGCACCAGATCAGCGAGCAATTCTGTTGCAGCGGCGTCACCGGAATGATGGCGGCTTTCATGGGAGGCGTCGGTTTGTCGGTCATCATGCTGATGTGGCCGGAGGGTCAGCGAATTGCAAGAAAGCAAAGCCGGTCCTGCTCGGGCGCGTTTATCTAATTCGCGCAATCTCCGACCCGCCTGCCAACACCAAGATACTCCGTGCCGGTTTCGTTGATCCGGGCCTCAATCCGGTAGGCCTCTTTCGAATATGTCGCCTCCATCGTTCCCGTCAGACGCATATCTCCGGCATCGGGGTAGATGCAGGTCACATCTGCGCGACCAGAGCTCGCCGTGATAGTCAGATTGCTCGTTCGGCATTGCGCGAAGTTCAGCTCATCCAGGATTTGGTCGAAAGTTAGCGAACTGTCCTCCTGAGAAAGGCAGAAGTTGGATTGATCGGTGTGGATTGCGGAGCCATCCGGCGCGCTCAACGTGTGATCGACCCGCCATTGGCCGGGCGTCAGTTCGATCGTCTGAGAACTGGAGGCCGCAACACACACTGTCGCAATCGCGACCAATTTCGCGGCTCTTGCGACAGAGCCTAACCGTTCCAGCATGCGCTACCTCCTAACCTTCCGCGCAGTTGTGCCGCATTCAAGCACGCTGTGCAAACATGCGAAATTCCAGGCAGTTTTCCCTCGAAACTTACTCCCTTCCGCTATTCAGATTGCACCGCAAAGGAGGAGTCAGTCGTGCTATTGAGCCCATATGACTCAATTGACGATCCGTGACGCTACCCCCGCCGACCTGCCGTTCATCGTCGATCTGATTGACAAGGATGCGGTCTCAGCAGCCCGCGATCCCGATCGCGAAAGCGCTTCCGCTGATCAATGGGCCGGCTTCGAAGCAATCGCTGCCGATCCGAACCATCGTTTGCTTGTCGCTGAGGTCGGCGAAGAGCCGGTCGGCAGCTTTCAGTTGAGTTTCATCCCTGGCGTCTCGCGTCAGGGGACATGGAGAGGCCAGATCGAATCGGTGCGTGTCGCGCCTGAACGTCAGGGAGAAGGATTGGGCAGCGTCATGATGGAATGGGCGATTGCGCAGTGCCGTGAGCGAGGCTGCGGTCTCGTCCAGCTGACTAGCGATACAAAGCGGCAGGACGCACACCGATTTTATGAGCGCCTGGGCTTCGCGCCATCTCACACAGGCTTCAAGCTGAGGTTGCTCTAGCGCGCTGACTTAGAAGGCATGTATCGGTCAAACACTACAGCCAGCAGCGACATAGCCGCCCATCCGATTGCCGATCCGATACCAAGCTGCATCACAGACAGGGTTCGACCCGGCTCCCAGAAGGGGAAGCCCGTGGTCCAGATCATCACCGCAGCGACGGCAATAGTGGCGAAGGAAATCGCCCGCACACTCGCCTTGGTCACAAATCGCACAGCCACGATAACAAGCACGAACATCACCAGAAACGCAGGTTGGTTTGCGATCATTTCCATGATGCCTCGGGCTGCTGAGATCATATCCGCCCCCCTTTCCAGACCACGCGTCCAATAATCTCGAGATCCTCTGCCTCCACACTCACCGGAGGATAAGAAAGGTTCTGCGACAGCAACGAGAACCGCCCTGCACCTGCACTCGCAACGCGTTTGACCATCAGCGTGTCACCAAGCCGCACAACAT
>JBCBHD010000123.1:0-8845 GCA_038526115.1 Pseudomonadota bacterium
TGGGTTGAAGGAAGATCGTAGCCAGTATCGATCATTTTCTGCCCCGAAACCTCGAATGGCTTGGCAACAGACCAAGGTGTTCGACCGACAATGCCGGATTGATCCAAAAGGACGAATTCCGGATCGCACTCGAACTCGTAAGCCAGTGTGACGCCTATCTCGAAGACGCTTGGGCAGTCTTCGGTGACGACATTGTAAGTCCCGCCAAGTTCTTGTTCGGCGACATTGACGGCAAAACACCCGATGTCATCCGCATCGGTTGGCTGGAACCGAGATTGCCCTTCGAACATCAGAGGGATGCGCGATCGTTTGTCGAGCATTCGCTTGACGAACCACCATTCCCGCGGGTGGCGGCTGTGTTCACCAAAAATGGCGCATGGACGCAGAATTGTCGCACGGTCGCCGAACAATTCTTGTGTTCTATCCTCCATACGAACTTTGCGGGTTGAGTATGTCTCCGGACCTGGTGAAACCGTTGGCTGCTCTTCGGTGATGGGGCCATCGAATTCGGGAAAACCGTTCTGGGCGGCCTCATCAAGTGTCCGACCGGCATCGTCTCGGTAGACACTGGCTGAGGAGATCGCGATCAACCGCCCAATTCGGTCCGGGTCGTAGCGGGTTACATCGTCGGCATCGAATGCGATGGTATCGACAACCACGTCCGCAACCGAGGGAGTGGTTTCGCCCGCAATGTATGTTTTGAATTTGTAGGGTGCCTGATCGAACCAGACTGGCTTCGTTCGAGAATGGATTGTTACATCCCACCCTCGATCTGCGAATGCGAACGCAGCCGCATACCCGATCTGGCCCGCTCCGATGATCGCAACAGTACGGGCCATCTCGGTGTCTCCTGATCACATATGAATTGGCTTGCCTTGCACCGCCATCGCCGCTTCCTTGAAGGCTTCGGCGTGGGTTGGGTGCGCGTGGCAGGTGTAGGCGATGTCTTCGGATGTGGCACCGAATTCCATGGCCTGCGCAGCCTGTGCGATCATTGTCCCGGCGAGGCTGTTGATCATCCAAACGCCCAGCACGCGGTCGGTTTCGGCGTCGGCGATGACTTTCACAAAACCATCAGTGTCGCGGTTCGCCTTGGCGCGGCTGTTGGCCATCATCGGGAACTTGCCGACCTTGATCGCTTTCTTGTCGCCGCCAGCTTTCTCGATGGCTTCTTCCTGAGTCAGACCGACGCCTGCAATTTCAGGCGTGGTGTAGACAACGCCGGGAATGACATCGTGGTTCACAATGCCGGTTTCGCCAGCGATGTTCTCTGCCACGGCCACACCTTCATCTTCGGCCTTGTGCGCGAGCATCGGGCCAGGGACCACATCGCCGATGGCCCAAACACCATCAACCTTGGTGCGGAAATCGTGGTCGATTTCGATCTGGCCGCGATTGTTGACCTGCAAGCCTGCTTTATCGAGCGCGAGGCCATCCGTATTCGGACGCCGTCCAATCGCGACGAGCACATGGCTGGCTTTGAGTGTCTGTTCGTCGCCTCCCGCCGATTTCTCGACGGTCAGCGAGACTGTTTTGCCTTTGACAGTCGCGCCGGTCACCTTGTGGCCGAGCATCATCTCCATGCCCTGCTTCTTGAAGATCTTGTTCGATTCCTTCCGCACTTCCTCGTCCATGCCGGGGAGGATTTGGTCGAGGAATTCGACAACGGTGACCTTCGCACCAAGGCGACGCCAAACGCTGCCAAGCTCCAGCCCGATCACGCCGCCACCGATGACTACAAGATGCTCGGGGACTTCTTCCAGTTCGAGCGCGCCGGTGGAATCGACGATGCGCTTTTTGGCGTTGTCGACCTCGACGCCGGGGAGAGGGGTGACGCTGGAGCCGGTCGCGATGATAGTGTCTTTGGCGGTGTGCGTTGCATCACCGACCTTGACCGTGTGAGCATCTTCGAACGCGGCGTGGCCCTTGAGCCAGGTCACCTTGTTCTTCTTGAACAGGAACTCGATACCGCCCGTGAGTTCACCAACTGCCTTGGTCTTCTCGCCCATCATTTTGCCGAGATCGAAAGTGGCCTTGGCGTCGATACCCCAGGTTGCAAAGTGACCGCCTTCGGCTTCCTCGAACAATTCGGAAGCGTGGAGAAGCGCTTTGGATGGAATGCACCCGACATTAAGGCAAGTCCCGCCCAGCGTCTCGCGGCTTTCGACACAAGCGGTTTTCAGACCAAGCTGCGCGGCACGGATCGCCGCAACATAACCGCCGGGTCCGGCACCGATAACAAGACAGTCATAATCGTAGGAATGGTCTGCCATTTCCAAAAACTCCGTTCGCCCTCATCTGCCAAAGGGCTGTACTAATTCTGGTTCAGTTTTACTGCGCTTTGCGCCGTTTCAATTCGTCCTTCAGCGCTTGCAGGTAGCCATCGGACCACATCACACAAAACTGCTTCAGCAACAGTTCTTGTGACGGCGTAAGCCGCTGATTTCGAGCAGTTTCAGTGAGATACTTCCCCGCGTCATCCACATTCTGCGATACAAAACACGCCGACTTTGCCAGTTCGAAGACCTTCCTGTTGGATTCAGCGTGTCGCTTGTCTTCGTCAGTCTGGATGGCTTGAACACCCGGTCCCCATTGCGCGACAGCCATTGTCGGGATTGCGCTGAGAACAACGCAGGCAAAGGCAAATCCGAGTTTCATCGCATACTCCTCACAGATCGATCAGCATCCGGGTCGGATCTTCGATCGCTTCCTTGATGATCTTAAGCGCGGTCACAGCTTCGCGGCCATCGATCAGGCGGTGGTCATAGCTGAGCGCGAGATACATCATCGGCTTGATCACAACCTCGCCGTTCACTGCGACCGGGCGGTCCTCGATGCGGTGGAGGCCGAGGACGGCGCTTTGCGGCGGGTTGATGATCGGGGTCGACATCAGCGATCCAAACACGCCGCCATTGGAGATGGTGAAGGTGCCGCCGGTCATGTCTTCCATGGTCAGCGTGCCTTCCTTGGCGCGGCTGCCGAAGTCGGCGATGTCCTTTTCAATCTGCGCGAAACCCTTGTCCTGGCAATCGCGGATCACCGGAACAACAAGGCCGTTGGGCGCGGAGACGGCGACCGAGATGTCGACATAGTCGTGATAGACGATCTCATCGCCCTGAATGTAGGCGTTAACGCTCGGCACGTCTTTAAGCGCTAGGCAGGCTGCCTTGGCGAAGAAGCCCATGAAGCCCAGTCGGATGTCGTGCTTCTTAGCGAACAGATCCTTGTACTTGGTGCGCGCTTCAATGACTGCGCTCATATCGCAATCGTTGAAGGTGGTGAGCAGCGCTGCCTCTTCCTGCGCGCCCTTCAGGCGGCGGGCGATGGTCTGGCGCATGCGGGTCATTTTGACGCGCTCTTCGTTGCGGCCACCGGTAGAGGCCGCAGCAGCTGGGGCTGGCGAAGGCGCTGGGGTGCTGGCCGGTGCGGGATCGCCTTTGGCTTTCGCGGCGGCGAGCACGTCTTCCTTGGTCAAACGGCCATCCTTGCCAGTGCCTTTGATGGTCGAAGGATCAACCCCATGTTCGAGCACTGCGCGGCGAACGGCTGGTGACAGCGTTTGCGCCGCCGCAACCTGATCCGCGGAAGGGGCTTCTTTCGCTGCAGCAGGGGCAGGCGTGTCGACCTTGGCAGCAGGCGCTGCGCTGGCCGTCGCACCTTCCTCGATCACCGCGATGACTGCGCCAACCTCTACTGTGTCGCCAACTTCAGCGCGGTGTTCTGACATTACGCCCGCCACCGGAGAGGGAACGTCGACCGCGACCTTGTCTGTTTCGAGACTGGCGATGGGTTCATCGGCGGCGACGGCCTCGCCGGGCTGTTTCAGCCATTCGCCAATGGAGCCTTCGGTGACGGATTCACCCAGAGCCGGAACTGTGATTTCGGTGGCCATGTTTTCTGTCCTTAAGCCTTTGTTTCCGAATAATTACTGCGAGATACCGAGCGCCTGCGCGACCAGCTTTTCCTGCTGTTCGGCGTGACGCTTGGCGAGGCCGGTAGCAGGCGATGCCGAAGCATCGCGACCGGCGTAAACAGGGCGCATCCCGGTGTGACCGGCTGCGGTAAGCGAATCTTCGATAAGGTTGTCCACGAAGAACCAGGACCCGTTGTTCTTCGGTTCTTCCTGACACCAGACGACTTCTTTGAGGTTCGTCATACGCTTAAGCCGAACGGCCAGCGGTTCCCCGGGGAAGGGATAAAGCTGCTCGATGCGCACGATAGACACATCTTTCAGCTTCGCTTTGTCGCGCGCTTCCATCAGATCGTAAGCCACTTTGCCGCTGCACAGCACGAGGCGTTTGATCTTTGTGTCGTCGATATCCGTCAGATCCGATTTGATCCGCATAAAATGGTTTTCGCCGAGGAAGTCTTCCTTCGGGCTTTTCGCCATCGGATGTCGCAGCAGCGACTTCGGCGTCATGATCACCAGCGGCTTGCGGAACGGACGCAGCATCTGCCGGCGCAGAACGTGGAAGTAGTTTGCCGGAGTGGTGATGTTGCAGACCTGGATATTGTCGTTCGCGCACAATTGCAGGAACCGTTCGAGGCGCGCCGACGAGTGCTCCGGGCCTTGCCCTTCATATCCGTGCGGCAACAGCATCACGAGGCCGTTGGCGCGCAGCCACTTGGCTTCGCCTGCGGCAATGTACTGATCGATCATGATCTGCGCGCCGTTGGCGAAATCGCCGAACTGCGCTTCCCACAAAACCAGCGTTTTGGGGTCAGCCATAGCGAACCCGTACTCGAAGCCGAGCACGCCGTATTCGGAAAGCGTACTATCATACACTTCGAACTTGCCGTGCGGCAGCGTGGTAAGCGGAATGTACTTTTCTTCGGTTTTCTGATCGACCCACACGGCGTGGCGCTGGGAGAATGTCCCGCGACCGCTATCCTGCCCGGACAAGCGCACGCCGTAGCCTTCCATAACGAGGCTGCCGAAGGCCAGCGCTTCACCGGTCGCCCAGTCGAAATGGACGTTGTCGTCGTCAAACATTTCCCGCTTGGCTTTGAGCACACGGCCCAAAGTGCGGTGGATGCTGTGACTTTCGGGAACATCAGTGAGCACGCGGCCAAGACTGTCAAACATCTTGGGCTCGATGGCCGTTTCGATATTGCGCCGCGCGGTTTCCGGGTCAGCCGGTTTGTTCAGACCAGCCCAGCGCCCGCCGAACCAATCAGCTTCGTTGGCGCTGTAGCTCTTGGCCGCCTGGAACTCTTCCTCAAGCAGATCGGTGAACTCCGCGGCGACCGTATCGCGATGGCCGGCTTCGATCACGCCTTCTTCGATCAGGCGCTTTTCATAGTGTTTGGAAACCTTGGGATGCTGGGAAATCTGCTCATACATCAGCGGCTGAGTGAATTTCGGCTCATCGCCTTCATTGTGGCCGAACCGGCGATAGCACCACATGTCGATCACCACGTCGCGGCTGAAGCGCTGGCGGTATTCGACCGCGAGCTTGCACGCGAAAGTCACCGCTTCGGGATCGTCTCCATTGACGTGCAGGATCGGCGCCATCACGCCTTTCGCCACATCACTGGGGTAGGGTGAGTTGCGGGCGAAACGCGGGCTGGTGGTGAAGCCGATCTGGTTGTTGATGATGAAATGCAGACAGCCGCCAGTGTCGTAGCCGTTCACGCCTGAAAGACTTAGGCTTTCCCACACCACGCCTTGCCCGGCAAACGCCGCATCGCCGTGGATCAGCACGGGCAGAACCTGCTGCTTGTCATCCAGATCATCGCGGATGGCCTGTTGCGCGCGGCTCTTACCGAGAACAACAGGGTTCACCGTTTCAAGGTGCGAAGGGTTGGGTGTCAGCGACATATGCACGCTGATCCCGTCAAACTCGCGATCGGTGCTGGTGCCGAGGTGGTATTTCACATCGCCTGATCCACCGACATCTTCGGGATTGGCAGAGCCTCCGGAGAATTCGTGGAAGATCACTTTGTATGGCTTGGCCATCACATTCGCGAGCACGTTCAATCGCCCACGGTGCGCCATGCCGTAGATGATTTCGCGCACGCCATCGGAGCCGCCATGTTTGATCACCGCTTCGAGCGCCGGGATCATAGATTCCCCGCCATCGAGGCCAAAACGCTTGGTTCCGACATACTTTTTGCCGAGGAACTCTTCGTACAATTCCCCGCGCAAAACAGCGGCTAAGATCGCTTTCTTGCCTTCAGGTGTAAACTGAATCGTCTCACCAGGGCTTTCGAACTTATCTTGCAGGAAACGCCGCTCTTCAGTGTCGGCGATATGCATGTATTCAAGGCCGACTTTGCCACAATAGGTGTGGCGCAGCGCGGCGTAGAGCTCACCAACGGTTGTCCAGTGCAGGCCCAGAACCCCGCCGACAAACACTTCGGCATCTTCCTTGCCAGCAAGCCCGTGCCACTCCAGCGTGAGATCTTCAGGTGCCTGTCGTTTGGACGAAATGCCAAGTGGGTCGAGATCGGCGGCCATATGCCCACGAACGCGGTACAGACGCACCAGTGTCATCGCAGCGATGGACAAGCTTGCCGCTTGTTCGATCGCCATCGGATCCATCGCTTTGCCAGCTTTCTTGGCTGCCTTTTCGACCGCGAGTCGCATCTGCGTCGGGTCGAGTGCGGTTGTTAGATCCGCATCTGCATCGGCAGCCTCGGAAAGCCAATTGGGATTGCCCCAGGATGGTCCGGGCTGCGGACCTTCCTGATCATAGGCTTCTGGCACGAAAGACTGAGCTTCTTTGTTCATGGGGATTTCCCGTGGGGAGGAGAGGGTTACGCCATTTCCTTCAGCATCGCATCGAGCGTGGTGCCGAGCTCACTGGGTGAAGGCGAGACGCGGATGCCCGCATCTTCCATGGCTGCGATCTTGTCTTCTGCGCCGCCTTTGCCGCCACTGACGATTGCGCCCGCGTGACCCATCCGGCGACCCGGAGGCGCTGTGCGGCCAGCGATAAAGCCAACAGTTGGCTTGCTGCGGCCTTTGGCGGCTTCGGCTTTCAGGAAAGCGGCTGCCTCTTCTTCTGCGCTGCCGCCGATTTCGCCGATCATGATGATGCTTTCGGTTTCCGGATCGTCGAGGAACAGGTCGAGCACGTCGATGAAGTTGGTGCCGTTCACGGGGTCGCCGCCGATGCCGACAGCTGTTGTCTGGCCGAGGCCGACCATCGTGGTCTGGTGCACGGCTTCATAAGTGAGCGTGCCCGAGCGTGAGACCACGCCCACGCTGCCCTTTTTGAATATCTTGCCCGGCATGATGCCGATCTTGCATTCTTCAGGGGTGAGAACGCCGGGGCAGTTCGGGCCGATCAGGCGCGACTTGCTGCCGGTCAGCGCGGCTTTCGCCTTGACCATGTCGAGGACCGGAATGCCCTCGGTGATGCAGATGATCAGTTCCATCTCGGCATCGATAGCCTCGCAGATCGCATCCGCGGCGAAAGGCGGGGGTACGTAGATGCACGATGCGGTCGCGCCGGTGGCTTCCTTGGCTTCGCGGACAGTGTTGAATTGCGGCAGTCCAATATGCTCGGTGCCGCCTTTGCCCGGCGTCACACCGGCCACCATCTGCGTCCCGTAATCGAGCGCCTGCTGGGTGTGGAACGTGCCGGTGTTTCCGGTCATCCCCTGAGTGATGACCTTGGTGTCTTTATTGACGAGGATGGACATTATTCAGTGACTCCTACGGTGTCTGATTTGAAGGCTACGCCATCGAATTTGAATGCTTGTTTGACCGGACTATCAGCGGGAACGAAAAAGAGCTGGAAACTGTCGTGGCCGGGCAATGTACCAGGTTCCCAGTCGGCCACTTGCAGTTCCTCGCGGTTAATCACTCTGCTTGGCTCCTGATCGAGCCATTCAGTGACAGTCGCGGCAGGAATTGCGCGGGTCTCGCCGAAATCAAAGAGTCGGCATCCGGTGACCCGTACGCCGTCTATCTTCACCTCGGATAAAACGATGAAAAGCTGCTCGCCCGAGACAGTCTTTTCAAAGACTTCCATCTCGCTCATTGTGCCGCCTTGGGCAGACACTGCCTTGCCACCGGCATCGCGAGCAAAGGTGAGAAAGATCACGAGATCGACGGAGGAAAACGCTTCATCGACCACTTCCCATCCCGCGTTGGTGAGAGAAGCGGACGCCGCTGCCTGATTTTCAATTGCGCCGCATCCGTCGCGGAAGGCGTTAAGCACTTCGACCGCGGGGTAGGGCGCATCTTGCGCTGCCGCCGGAACGGCAAGCGCAAGAGCCAGAATGGAGGACAGCGCTGCTCGCATCACGCCAAAGAGCTATCCAGCCCCTTGCACGCTTCGAGCAGCTCTTCGACCGCGTCGGTGCTAACCTTGAGGTTGCTCTTCTCTTCATCGCTGAGTTCGATTTCGACTACGTCTTCGGTGCCGCCTGCGCCGATCACTGTCGGGACACCGACATAAAGGCCGTCAAGGCCGTATTTGCCTTCAACATAGGAGGCGCATGGAAGAATGCGCTTCTGGTCGCCGAGATACGCTTCGGCCATGCTGATCGCGCTGGTTGCAGGCGCATAATAGGCCGATCCGTTGCCGAGCAAGCCCACGATCTCGCCGCCGCCCTTGCGGGTGCGGTCAACGATCTCGTCGAGGCGCTCTGCCGGAACGCCCTTGATCTTGGCGTAGTCGTCAACCGGGATACCGTTGATCGTGGTGTAGCTCTTGACCGGGACCATCGTGTCGCCATGGCCACCGAGCACGAAGGCGTTCACATCCTTGACCGAGCAATCAAACTCCCATGCGAGGAAGGTCGCGAAGCGCGCGCTGTCGAGCACGCCGGCCATGCCGACCACTTTGTTTTGGGGCAGGCCGGAGAATTCGCGCAGCGCCCAGACCATCGC
>JBCBHD010000124.1:0-8838 GCA_038526115.1 Pseudomonadota bacterium
GTCTTCTTTCTGATCTATGTGGCAGTGACGGCCGCGTCGTTGCCTGGTGCCGCAATCATGACATTGGCTGCGGGCGCTCTATTCGGTCTCGTGGTCGGCACGATCCTCGTCTCCTTTGCCTCCACTCTTGGAGCAACGCTCGCCTTTCTCGCCTCGCGATATGTCCTGCGCGATACCATCGAAGCGCGGTTTGGAGATCGGTTGAAAAGCATCAATCAAGGGCTGGAGCGCGATGGGGCATTCTATCTCTTCACGCTTCGGATGATCCCTGCCATCCCGTTCTTCGTGATCAACCTTGTGTTCGGGCTTACCCGGATCAAAACATGGACTTTCGCTTGGGTCAGCCAAATTGGTATGTTCCTTGGCACAATAGCGTTCGTAAATGCCGGAACGCAGTTGGCGCAAATCGAAAGCACATCTGGCCTTTTGTCTCCCGCATTGATTGGCTCATTTGTGGCGCTTGCACTGGTGCCGTGGATCGCAAAGGGAATCATTGCCTTCATCAAGCGCCGCAAGGTCTACAAAGGGTTCACCAAACCGAAGCGCTTTGATCGGAACATGGTTGTGATTGGCGCAGGGTCCGCCGGTCTGGTCAGTGCGCTGATCGCCTCTACCGTGAAGGCGAAGGTGACTTTGGTCGAAGCGAACAAGATGGGCGGTGATTGCCTCAATACGGGCTGCGTTCCCTCCAAGGCCCTGATCAAGAGCGCCAAGGTCGCTTCGCAGATGCGACATGCCGACAAGTATGGCATCAAGCCTGCCGAGCCTGAAGTGCCGTTCCGCGAAACCATCGCCCGCGTCATGGACATCATTAAGGCGATCGAACCACATGATAGCGTCGAGCGTTACACCGGCCTCGGCGTCGATGTGGTCGAAGGCTACGCCAAAGTCGTCGATCCGTGGACGGTCGAGATCGCGCTCAACGATGGCGAAACCCAGCGGCTGACCACGCGCAGCATCGTTATCGCTGCGGGAGCTGAACCGTTCGTCCCCCCAATCGATGGTTTGGAAAGCTCCGGTTACCTGACCAGCGATACAATGTGGGATGCTTTTGCAGAGATGGACGAAGCGCCAAAGCGCGTCGCTGTCCTCGGCGGTGGCCCAATAGGATGCGAGCTTTCTCAGGCGCTTGCCCGGCTTGGTTCGAATGTGACTCAAGTCGAGATGGCGCCTCGCGTGCTGGGCCGTGAAGATGAAGACGTTTCAGCGCTGGCAAACAATGCGCTCGAAGAGTCTGGCGTGAAAGTACTGACCGATCACAAGGCGGTGCGAGTGCTGGACAATGCCCTGGTGGTGGAACACGACGGCTCAGCAATCGAAGTGCCATTTGATGCGCTGATTGTCGCAGTAGGCCGTGCGGCGCGCTTGTCCGGATATGGGCTGGAAGAGCTGGGCGTCGACACAGCCCGGACGGTTGTGACGGATGAATTCCTGGCGACCAAGTTCCCGAACATATTTGCAGCAGGTGACGTGGCCGGGCCGTATCAGTTCACCCATACTGCCAGCCACCAAGCATGGTTTGCCAGCGTCAACGCGCTGTTCGGCCAGTTCAAGAAATTCAAGGCTGATTACAGCGTGATTCCGGCGGTGACTTTCCTTGACCCCGAAATCGCGCGTGTTGGCCTCAATGAGACCGAGGCAAGAGAGCAGGGCATCGAATTCGAAGTTACAACCTATGAACTCGACGATCTCGATCGAGCAATTACCGAGAGCGAAACAGTGGGCTTCGTCAAAGTGTTGACGCCTCCAGGCAAAGACAAAGTTCTGGGCGCTACCATCGTTGGCAGCCATGCCGGGGAGCTGCTGGCCGAGTATGTGCTGGCGATGAAACACAAGATCGGTCTGAACAAGATCATCGGCACGATCCATTCCTACCCGACCATGGCGGAAGCCAATAAGTTTGCGGCTGGCAACTGGAAAAAGGCGAATAAGCCAGAAAAGCTGCTGACCTATGTTGAGAAATACCACACCTGGATGCGTGGCTAGGGTGCGTTTTGGAACTGTTTGATCAGCTGCGCGGGATCATCGGCATTGCGGTGCTGCTGGTCGTTGCGTGGGCGCTAAGTGAAAATCGGTCAGGCCGTCCGGGTTGGCGCTGGATCCTCGGAGCGCTGGCCTTGCAAGGCGCACTCGCGCTGTTGATCGTTCGGGTGCCGTTCGTCTGGTCGCTGATGCAGTATGCCAATTCTGGTGTCGCCGCTATCGAGCGTGCCACCGCTGATGGTGCGTCATACATGTTCGGTTATCTCGGTGGTGCACCCTTACCGTTCGAGTTGAAAGACGGTGTCGAAGCACCTGTAATCGTGGCCTTTCAAATTCTTCCATTGGTTATCGTTTTCTCCGCCTTGGCAGCCCTCCTGTGGCACTGGGGAGTGCTGCGGTGGATGGTGAACGGGCTTTCCTATTTGCTCAGACGAACGCTTGGAGTGAGCGGTGTCGTTGGCTTGTCGGGCGGAGCAAACATGTTTCTTGGTGTTGTCGAAAGCCCGTTAGTGGTGCGCGCCTATTTTGCGAAAATGAGCCGCGCAGAGCTGTTTCAAGTGATGGTGCTGGCGATGGCATCGATCAGTGGGGCAGTGCTCATTTTGTATGCCACCACGCTCTCCAAAACCGTACCCGATGCGGTTGGCCACATGATTTCCGCTTCGCTTGTCTCATTGCCGGCTGCCTTGCTGATCGCTCGCATGATGGTGCCGGATCTGCACGAAGAAGCTTCCGCGACTGAAGTGGAAAAAGGCGATCCGGGGCTCAAATTTGAAAGCAGCATCGATGCCATCGTCAAAGGGACGATGGATGGCATGCAACTGTTCCTGGCCGTAATTGCGGTGATTGTCGTCGTCTTTGCTCTGGTCTCACTTACAGATCAGGCGCTTGGGTTGCTGCCGCTCGTCGGAGACGAGCCGATCACGTTGAAGCGTGTTTTCGGTTGGGTATTCGCACCGCTGATGTGGCTGATCGGAGTCCCATGGGCTGAAGCGCAATCGGCAGGCGCCCTTATGGGCACGAAGGCCATTCTCAACGAATATGTCGCCTATCTCGAATTGGCAGCGCTTCCGGGCGAGACATTCAGTCCTCGCGGTCTTCTGATCGTAACCTATGCTCTTTGTGGTTTCGCCAATCTTGCAAGCATTGGCCTCCTGGTGTCGACCATCGGCACGCTCTGCCCGGAACGGCGCGCAGAGGCCGCGGGGCTTGGTATCAAGAGCTGGATGGCTGGCAATATCGCAACTGCTATGACCGGCGCATGGATCGGGCTGGTCACATGGTAAGGCGCGGGCGCTCCAAAAGGGGCCTACGCCATGCTTGATGCGAAACTGCGCCCGCTGATTGATCCGCCCCTCAACCGCGCAGGTCAAGCGCTGGCCAGGCTGGGTATCACCGCCAACATTCTCACGTTTGCCGGGCTGGCTTTGGGGCTTGGAGGGGCAGTCGCAATCGCTTTTGCTGAAGTCTGGATTGGTCTTGCTCTAATAATCGCCAACCGGCTGCTCGATGGGTTGGACGGAGCAGTCGCACGAGTGAACGGACCGACGCCGTTGGGTGGCTATTTCGATATTGTTGCCGACTTCGCTTTCTATGTGTCCGTGCCGCTCGGTTTCGGTATCCTAGCCACTCAGAACACACTGCCAGCGCTCGTATTGGTCGCCAGCTTTGTGTTGACTGGCGTGAGCTTCCTCGCCTTCGCCGTCATCGCCGCAGAGCGCGGGGATAAGACATCGGCGCATGGCAAGAAGAGCTTTTTTTACTCCACCGGCATCGCCGAAGGTGCCGAGACCATTGCGGTGTTCATCGCGATGTGCCTGTTCCCGGCATGGTTCGGCGTGATTGCCTACGCCTATGCCGGGCTGTGCGTGCTGACGGTGTTTCAGCGCAGCGCGATGGCAGTCGCCCTGTTCCGCGACTAGCGTTGGCCGATACGGGCAGCAGTTGCTTCGCGCAGTTCCTTGATCCTCGCAGCATTGGCACCGAGATCGCTGCGTCCCACTCGGCTGACAGACCGGAAATCGATCTGCGTTTCTCCGACACGGGCGACAACATCATCTTTGAATCCGAACCAGAACGTTTCAGCCACCCCTTCAATCGTGCCAGTCTCGGCATCCGAAGTGATGTTATCGAAACCCATTTCCCCCATTGCGGCGGCCACGGCTGCAACAGCATCAGCCTTGCTAGCGCCGCCCAGCGGAAGCGGGGCGAGATCGGAATAGAGCGAGGTCACAATCTGCGCGTGTGACTGGATGGCAAGTTCCGGATCGGATCCTTCGAACATCTCAATTTCGCTGAGCGGGATCTGATAGTCATGGACTGGATTGGCTTCAGCTTCGGCGCGGGCTGCCATTGTCGCCTCAGAGAAGACAGGCGGATTGCCTGTATCGGTCGCCACGTCGTGGATTGGATTGGCGTCTGCGGTTCCGCCTGTTGAGGCAAGAAGCCCAAAAATGCCGACTGGGATAATCAACGCGAGTGCCGGGATCCACCAGCCTTTACGCGGTGCCTTGCGAACGATGAGCAGCAAGGAAACAAACGCCACCGCAGCTACGATGCCGAGCAACATGGGCCCTGCTCCAATAATCAAGGAGACGAGTCCGACTTGCCAACTCCACAGGCCGAATTTTGTGCCGAGCGCGGCGATAGCGAAGTAGACAGGAAGCAGCAGAGCTAGAGTGACTGCGAAGCGAGCGTGCCAAGGCGTTTTCTTTGGTTCCATGACGGGCTGTTTAGCGCCGCTGGATGTCATGGCAAGCAAGGCTGTGTGTTCAGCCTTGAACGCCGCTGGAATTGGCCAATAAACGTAATCCGGGAAACCCATCGACTTTCATGCGTTGTTGGGTCGCATAGGCAGGGCAAAATCGAGAAGTATCGGACGCTAAGTCCCGCTTTCAATGCCCGAAAAAAGCGTTTAAGGCCCGCTTTGTCGCGGGAGGAATTGAGTCATCAGAGGGAAGACTGAATATGAAGCGTAATACACTTTTGGCAGCTGTTGCAGTTGCCAGCATGGCTACTCTTTCGGCTTGCGGCGAAAGCCCGTATCAAGAGCCAACCGGGGAAGAGACAGAAGCTGCCGCAACTGAAGAAACAGCTACGGAAGAGACGGCAGCGACTGAAGATGCCGCTCCCGCTCCAGCGGCTCCGGAAGTCGAAGCCAACGGCACCGTAATCGACATTAACATGTACACCCGCGATCCCGATGAGGCGAGCGGCCTTCAGGTGTTCAAGCCACGTTTGATCAAAGCGAAAGTTGGCGACACAGTGCGCTTCATTCCGACTGATCCGACACACCAGTCCTCGTCGATCGCTGATATGCTGCCAGAAGGTGCAGCCGGCTGGGAAGGCGAGATCAACAAAGAAGTGTCTTACGTTCTGCCGACACCAGGCATCTACGGCTATCAGTGCGTTCCGCACTATGCTGCTGGCATGATTGGCCTGATCATCGTTGAAGGTGAAGGCATGACGGCAAATCTCGAAGCCGCCAAGGCAGTGAGCCATCCGGGTCTTGCCGGTCGTGAGTTCACCGAGATTTTCGAACAGGCTGAAGCTGACGGCATGCTCAACTAAGCGACCGTTCGAAGACATAAAAAAGGGCGGTGTGGGAAACCACGCCGCCCTTTTTCGTTCGCGAGACCGATATTGGGTACAGCAAAACGCCCTTTGCGGGCCCTTGGCGTCGGTCGCACTCTGAAGTTCGTTAGGCCGCAGTCGCCATGCGGGCAAGCTCACACTGAGACCAGATCTCGCTCAATGCGTTGATCAGCGCATCGATATCGCCATCGGAATGAACCGGCGACGGGGTGAGACGCAAACGCTCGGTTCCAACCGGGACGGTCGGATAATTGATCGGCTGCACATAGATTCCGTGATTGTCCATCAGCCAATCACTGATCATTTTGCATTTCTTCGCATCGCCCACCATGACCGGGATGATGTGGCTCGGATTATCGAGATGCGGAATGCCCATAATATCAAGCTTGCGCCGCACGGCTTTTACCCGGTCTCGCTGCGCTTCTCGTTCCTGATCGCTTTCTTTCAGATGGCGGATGCTGGCCGCAGCACCGGCCGCAACGGCTGGGGGCAGGGCAGTCGAGAAGATGAAACCGCTCGCGAAGCTGCGCACGAAATCAACGAGGTTGGCCGACGCGGCAATATAGCCGCCCATCACGCCATAGGCCTTGCCCAGAGTGCCTTCGATCACGGTGATCCGGTCCATCAGACCTTCGCGTTCGGCGATACCGCCACCGCGTGGGCCATAGAGACCAACAGCATGCACTTCATCGATATAGCTCATCGCCCCGTGTTTCTCGCACACGTCGAGAATCTCGGCGATCGGGGCGATATCACCGTCCATCGAATAGACGCTTTCAAAAGCCACCAGCTTGGGGACTTCCGGACCGAACTCGGACAGCATCCGGTCGAGGTCTTCCGGATCGTTGTGCTTCCATATCTTGTAAGGCGCACGGCTGTGCCGGATGCCCTCAATCATGGATGCATGGTTCAAAGCGTCGGAGAACACGACACAGCCAGGGATCTTGTTGGCGAGGGTGCCAAGACCAGCCCAGTTGGACACATATCCGCTGGTGAACAGCAACGCGCTTTCCTTGCCGTGAAGGTCGGCCAGCTCCCGCTCCAGTTCCACATGGTAGTGATTGGTGCCGGAGATATTGCGTGTGCCACCAGCACCGGCGCCACACTCATCGAGGCAGGAATGCATCGCTTCGAGCACGGCCGGGTGCTGGCCCATGCCCAGATAGTCATTCGAACACCACACCGTGACGGCCTGGGTTTCCTCTTCGATGAACCGGGTGGCGTGAGGGAATTTCCCGCGATGGCGTTTGATATCGGTGAACACACGATACCGCCCCTCTTCGCGCACGCTGTCCAGCTCGCTGGCGAAGAATTGTTCGTAATCCATGGGCTTTCCCTCTGTTTCCCAAGTCGTTTTCATATCTAATCCCAAGCTCTCGACGATGATTGTATCTCGGCGTCAGTGTGCGTGCGTGCGCGCTTTCCCAGAGCCCAGCCCCACAGCATGCCATCACGGAACGGCAGTGCGAGAAACACGTGCTCAAGCGCACCGAGCAGCGACAGCGCGAACAGCAGGCTCGCGCCTACCATTTCAGCACTTCCTGTAGGAGCGGCCATCGCAAGGCTGGCGAACCATCCTGCGACACCCAGAATTGCCATGATCGAAACACCGAGGAGCGGTGTGAAGCGATTTCTGCCAAAATAGCTTTTGAGATAATCGAGGTGTGGTGGCAGCATCTCCGTGGTGGAGTTTGGCACACCGACAAACAGGTTGATCTTCGAAGACAGCCTCAGCCCAAACATCAGCACAAACACCGTTGCACCGATCTGGTTGGGTGCATTCCAGGAAAGCGAGATCAGCATGAGCGCTGTGAGTGCGAGCGCCACTTCATGATGCATGACTGTCGCGCTCGCCTGAGCGAAACGATCAAGACCCTTGGCTTCAGGCGGGCAGGGCGTCCGACGCGGTCCGGCTGCGGCTCCGGTAAGGAAACCGATTTCATGCCACGCCCACACCAAGAGCGCCCCGGCAAAAGCGATATACACTGCGCCAACGGTCACCGAATACGAAGCCGCCAGGATCGCGATCAGGCCAGCTATTCCTCCAGCCCCGCCGATAATCAGGCTCTTCAGAAATGTGCGCGAGTCGCGATTATCCGCCCAGGCAATCAGCCCGGTCGCGACAAACCAGATCGCTACCGTCACAATGAACGGTACAATATGGCCACTCCAACTTACCATGCAGGATACAGCCGGATCGACTGAGGCAGGGCGTTAGGCTTCGTACGGTGGAAATACATCCGGGCAAAATTGTAGCCAGCCCCTGCAGCGCCGCTGACCCGTTTGATCAAGCCGCCAATGCCGCCCTGTTCCTTGCCTTCGTCAATACGAACAGCCGCCTTGCGCAGTGCTTCCATCCGGGCACGAAACTTCGGATCATCAATGTCGAGTTCAACTGGGAAAACCTGCTTGCTGATCTGATTGCAGATTTCGAAGACCTTGTAGTCGTACTCTGTTGGATCGACGCCGAGCGCCTTGTGAAAAACCGGACGATTGTGATCGCGCACATACATTGTGGCATAGACCGACAGCAGGAAGAACCGGATCCACAGCTTGTTGCTGCCTTCCAGCAGCTTGGGATCAGCGCGCATGAGCATCGCGAAGGCTTCACCATGGCGGAACTCATCGTTGCACCATTCTTCGAACCAATCGAAGATCGGGTGAAATTTGTTCTGCGGGTTGTCTGCTAGATGCCGGTAGATCGTGATGTAGCGCGCGTAGCCAATCTTCTCTGACAGATACACCGCATACCAGATGAATTTCGGCTTGAAGAACGTGTATTTTTTGGTCCGCGTCAAAAAGCCGAGATCAACGCCAATGCCGGCATCTTTCAGCGATTCATTGATAAAGCCAGCGTGGCGGCTTTCATCGCGGGCCAGCAGCTTGAACAGCTGCTTCACATCCGGGTTTTTGGTCCTCTTGGCGATTTCGGCATAGAGCACGCAACCTGAAAACTCCGACGTCATCGAACTGACGAGGAAATCGGTGAACTCCTTGCGCAGCTCCGGCTCCAAGCCCTCGATCACGCCGTGAAATTTCTCGTTATGGCGGAAGTGCTTCTTGTTGGGATCGCCGATCATTTCTTCGATCAGAGCGTCCCATTCCTCACGCACGAGCGACACGTCAATCGCATCTAAAGCATCGAAATCGGTGGTGTAGAAACGCGGCGTCAGCATCGTGTCCTGAGTGGCGAGTTCCATCGCCTCTTCGCTGGTCATCGGCTTGTATGCGTTTTCGCTGGTCATCGGCTTGTATGCGTTC
>JBCBHD010000125.1:0-8818 GCA_038526115.1 Pseudomonadota bacterium
ATTGCAATGCTCTAACTAGATCTTCGAATGCGTCTGGCTCGCCAGCGGCGCGATAAAGTGCGGAAACAAGTTCTATGTCGAGATCAGCCGATAAATCGCCGATTTTATTGACTTTTCGACCCATCCCCTTGGTGTATCGCGAGATCGATCAAAGGCAAGCTATGAAATCAAGTAAAGGCGACTTCGCAATCCTTTATCTATGCTGTCACGCGGCAGCTTTCACCTTTTCATACTTGCCGAGTCTTTCTGAGAAATCGCTCCATTGGACCGGCTTCCCAATTTCCCAGCCCTGCGCGTAATCACAGCCCAGTTCCGCTAAAGCATTCAGGGCCTCTTCGTTCTCGACGCCTTCTGCGACAATATCAAAGCCGAGCGCATGCGCGAGCTCGATTGTCGATTGGACCATTATTCGATCCTTGCGATCAACAACGAGATTGCGAACAAAACTCTGGTCCAGTTTGATTTCCTGTGCCGGGAAATCCTGCAAGTAGTTCAGCGACGCTTGTCCTGTGCCATAGTCATCAATCGAAATTCTCGCTCCGGCAGCACTGAGGCGAACCAATGCAGCACGCGCTGATACGGAATCCACCAGCGGGGCACTTTCCGTGATCTCAAGAGTGATGCCACCGCTCTCTACAGTTCCGGCTGCTTCCAGCTCCGCGCAAGTCGCGTCGACAAACTCTTCATCAGACAGCAATTGCGCCGAGACATTGACCGCGAGACTTATTCTGAAGCCCTGTTGGAACGCTTCATCCCGTCTCTTCAACGCTTCGCGCAGGACGAAAAGAGTCAGATCGAAAATACGCCCCTTCTCTTCTAGGATAGGAATAAAGTCTGCGGGAGAAACGAATCCCAGTTGCGGACTATTCCAGCGCACCAGACATTCGCCAGCGGCGATGACCTGATCATCAAGCTTCAACTTTGGCTGGAACACGACTGATATCGCGCCATTGACCAACGCATCGTCCAGTTCACCGAGCAAACGCTGACGGAACTGTGTTTCTTCGTGCAGTTCCCTCGCATTGGCCGACCAGCTCAATCCACGCTTAGTGGCAACCTCCGAAGCGGCCTCGGCATCTTCAACCGATGCGACTGAGTTCCCAAAGTGCGCAGCCAGCCGCAATCGCTCACCCGCGATTTCAAATGGCGTAGTGAACAGCGACCGGGCCGCTGCAAAAGCGGAGTCGGGATCTTCGCGATGTTCTGGAGGCATGAACCAACCGAAAAGCCCGTTTTCCAAACGGTAAACCTCATCAACACCTGCCATCAATCTGAGCCGACGGGCGATCGCACGATCAAGGTCGGCCACATGGGATACACCAAGCGTTGTTTGCACTTCGGCGAAATCAGCAATCCGGGCCGCAGCGATGCCTGCCCCATCTCTTCGAGCAAATTCGATTTGCATCGCCGCACGGTTCGGCAATCGGGATGCCGTATCCGTTAGGCGCTCTGCCTCCAGATTGACGGCTGCCATCAGCGCCCTCTGAGCGGCGATGTAAGTCATCAGAAACACAGTGGCACCGGCAACGCCAACATACGCGAGGGAAAGCTGGTCCAACAGCATCGCAAGGCTGATCAGAGCAACGAATAGTGATAGCGCGACGCGGTTCCCATGCGTTGCACCTTTGCCCTGGCGAGAACGCAGAAGCAGAAACAGACCGAGCAGCAATCCAACGCTGAAGATGGGCAACCATTGTCCAGTGCCACCACGTACTCTGTCTTGCAGCAGTGTCTCGGCTGCCTGGACCTGGATGACCACTCCCGGCTGAACACCGAACAAGGCGCTGGGATATCGATCAAAGAGCTCAATAGCGGTAGCGCCGATAACCACGCGCTTTCCCTGCACATCTTCGCGCGAAACCCGCCCTTCGATCAGGTCAATAAAAGAAATGCGCGGAATGGTGTGAATGTCTATCGCTTGGTCAACTTTGAAGGACTGATCCACCTCTCCACTCGCCTTTGCCAGCATATTGGCTAGCGAGGGGCGAGCGGTTCCATTCGTTGTGGTACCATGAGGATAGTGGGTGATCCGACCATTCTCGGGAGGAGAAACATTGACCGAAGCAATGAAAACGTTTTCGCGAAATTCTGGGATCGGCAGGGCTTCCGTCACCGATTGAGTGGCGCCCGCTTGGTTAACTTGGCGGAAGGTAGGCAGGATCGCCGGCTGACTGATTTTCGCGAATGCCTCAGCAAGTTTCGTGTCCTCTTCAGGCCGCGAATAAGCTGAAAAGTCCACATCGAAGGCGATCTGCGTCGCCCCCAGCCGATCAAGCTCTGTAATGGCTTTTGCGTGATTGCTGCGCGGCCAGGGCCATTTATCTAGCGCTTCGAGAGATCTGCCATCGATCTCTACAATCGCGATTTCTCCAGTCGCCGGCGCGAGCCGCAAGCGATCACGGCCATCCTGAAGGCTATCCTCAATAAGGTAAGCAAAGCCGGATCCCACGAAGGCAATCGCAACCATAAGGGCCGTTACAAGAGCGGCTGCTCCGATCTTGGCGTCCCGGCTTTCTCGCGATGCCCGCGTCAGCCACACAGTGTGTCTCCTGCTACGCGAGCCCGCTCGCCTTCAAGCGCAGGTATATGGCAGAAAAGGGTTACCGCCCCGTTTGCACTGTTGACCGCAAGCTGTCCCCCACATGTTCAGCATACTGAGGGGATCGATTAGTCATCGTCGTTGCCGTTGCCGCCATTGCCACGACCTTTGCCTTTTCCAGGATTGGAATCGTCATCGCCGTCGTCATCATTGCCGTGGCCATTATTGCCATCGTCATCCTCTTCGAGATCCAGATCTAGATCATCATCGAGGTCGATGTCGTCTTCTTCATCATCGTCCTCATACCGGCCCTCATCATCGCCATCATCGATACCCGGTCCTTCGATGCACAGGATCCGGCCGCAGGCGCGCCCGTCCTCATCGTCGTTTTCATCACGACCGTCTTTATCGTCATCGTCGCGCAAATCTATGCAGAATGGACCAAGACAGATACCATTGCCGCCTTCGTCTGTGCCGTCATCGTCTGCGGCACCGCCGTCATCAAAGTCGAGTTCTGCGACATCTCCAGAGTCGCCAGCATCAATGCCTACCTCGACACCGCTGCCGTCGGCTTCATCGCCAGCAGAATTGCCATTGCCAAGACCATTGCCGTTACCGCGACCATTGCCAGGGTTGCTCTCGTCCACGCCATCATCGTCATTCCCGTGGCCATTGTTGCCATCGTCCTGATCGACGTTCGCGCCGGTATCAAAACCAACGCTTACTACTGAGCCCCCATCGTCATCCGACGGCTTTTCGCCACCGGAGCAATTGGCGACGCCAGCGCAGCTGCCATTCTCCTGGTCCTCAGCATAGACGAGCCCGCCTGCATCAGAATCAATCACCGAGCCATCGGTGGCACTGCCGGTGTCAATTTCGACATCAACTTCGGTACCATCTAGCGCGCCACCAGCGGCGGAATTGCTGTCTACGGTTGTGCTGTCGCTCTCATCGCTATCTAGACCGGATGTAGCTTCATCGGACCCAACAATCGGTGCGGTTACCTCGCTTTCTTCGGCCACTTCAATGGAATCGTCGCCCTCATCGGACTCAGTCAGTGCGACATTGGGAACCGCACTGACATTCACTTCATCGTTCTCACCAGTTCCAGCCGGATCGAAACCTGAGACGGGATCAATGCCCTCTCCACCGGCAATCACGCCTGAAACTGGTACAATCTGCGGCGCGGAAACCTGGTTCTGATCGTCGCTTGCTAAACTATCTTGCTGAACACTGCCGGGAGATACGCTGTCTTCAAAAAGAGCTTCCGGGGCCATCGCTTCTGTGAGCACAGCATCGGTGAGCGCAGCATCGGTGAGTGCAGGCGCTTCATTTGAACCGCCAGAGACATCATCATCCATAAGTCCCAGGGTGACGATCTGACCTGAACTCGCGAGCGCAGCATCATCGTTGACAATCCGATTGCTGCGCACGGCCGCCGGAGTACGTCCCGACACTGCTGACATTCCGTCATTTGCACCCCGGTCCATGCGAGCTTGTGGCGGCTTTGCTACGAATTCGGGAGCTCCACGAACAACCGCTCCTGACAGGTCTTCGCCCGAACGTCCGCCGGAGATGACAAAAAGCTCACCCGCATCATCCGCATCGACGTAGCCGATCAGCCCGGGAGTGATGAGCGCCGCTTCAAGATCATTGCCCGTCGCGACTTCGACGGCGCCCTCGGTAACCTGCACACTTGAACGATCAGAGCCGACAGAAACATTGAACGTCGTGCCTTTAACAACAGCAGCCAGATATGGAGTCTTCACCCCGAAATGCGGAGTGGATTTCTTTTCGATCTTGAACAGCGCGTTGCCCAGATATTGGAAGAATTGGGTTACGGGCCCGGTCTCTTCCGGAACGGCGACTTTCAGTTTCGCATCAGGCGATACGACCACAAATTCCTTGCCGCGGACCAGAACAGCGCGGCCTTTCTTGCCGGTCCGGATCACATCCCCCGGACGCAAGGTTGTATCCTGACGGGCATTCAAGACCTTGCCGCTGCGCGCAATAGTAACGCTTCCACTCACTTCGGAAACGCGCCAATCCGGTGTCGCTGCAAGCGCACTGGTGCTTGCAAGCAAGGCGACCATCGCGAGCGATCTTTTGGCTGTGGTTATCATGAACTCAATCCGTAATATTCTTGCTTTTTTGGTTGTTTCGCACTGCCAGACGCGGATCAAGAAGTGGTGAAAACGACTGCTTTCCAGAGTGTTAATTTGCTGCAGCATGTAAGGATTTCTTAGGTGCCGCTGGTTACTGGCGACCCGTTATGGGGCCAATTCATCGCTCAAGCAGACTGCTGTTCGCCAGCACAATCCTGTGCGCACCGATATATGCTGCGTCCGCACAGGCAGACGTACGTGCGCCTCGAATTGCTGTCGCCGATGTTTTGAGTGTGCAGCCCGATGGCCGTTTCGATGCGGGCAATAGCGCTAGCCAGGAACAAATCGGAGCGGTGGTTATCACCGGCAATGAAGCGATAGATGACGCGCAGTATCAGACCGTGGTGGAACAGTTCTTCGGCGAACCTCTAACTGAAGAACTGTTGAACCAACTCACAGACGAACTGGCCCAGCTCGCTCGTGAACAAGGATTCCCATACGCGCGCTCTTCGATCAATGAAGATGCTGCGGCCCTCGGCATCATCGAAGTGGCGATTGACGAGGGCCGTATTGACGCGATCGAGATTGAAGGTGTCGCCAATGCTGAGGCTCGCCGAATGCTCAATGGCTTGATCGGAAAACCTGCCCGCAAGCACGATCTCGAAAGCACACTGCTTCGCGTGTCCGACATCCCTGGGGTGCGACTGCGCGGAGCGCGATTGAAGCGCGAGAGCGGCAATAGCATTCTGGTTGTCAATCTGGACAAGCGCGACAATCAGGCGCGTGTTGCCGCAGACAATTACGGGACCGAAGCGTTCGGACCCGTCCGTGTAAACGCGACTACGCGAATTTTCGGCCTTCTCACCTCATCAGACGAGCTACGCACCTCCGTTCGGATCAATCCGGTTGATCTCGACGAACTGCTATTTGCTTCAGCCTCTTACGAGACACAGATCACTAATAGCGGTGTCACCGCCCGCATCAGCGGCGCGCTGGGTCGAACGGCTCCGGGCGGAGCGCTCGATGGCTCCGATATTAGCGGCGATACGGCCCGGGCCAACGCCAGCCTTACTGCACCGCTTCACCGTTCGAAGAAAAGCAGCATTTGGGCCGAAGGCGAAGTCGCCTACATCTCCATCGAACAGGACGATCTTGGCGCATTGCTGCGTGATGACACTGTTGTCACGGCTGCAATTGGCCTGCGCACGCGCTTTGCCTTGGCTGGGGGAGGATTTCTCCGCACCGGCCTCACGGTCGAGCGCGGACTGGGTATTCTAGGGGCAACGCGTCTTGGCGATCTAAATGCGTCACGCGGAGACGGCGATGGGGTGTTCACCAAATTTCGGTTCAGTGCCGACACACGCATTCCACTCGCGAAACGTCTTGATGTCTATCTTTCAGCGGCAGGACAATTGGCTGATCGCCCCTTGCTTGCGAGTGAAGAACTGTCGCTGGGCGGTGCATACCGTGTGCGCGGCTATGACTTTGCCGAAGTTCTGGGTGATGAAGGCATCTATGGTTTCGCCGAGCTACGGTATCGCGTGAAGACTGCAAATCTGCCTTTGGACTTCCTGCAGCTCTACAGTTTCATAGACGGCGGCTATGTGTCCGATATCGATCAGAATTTCGGCGAAGGATCGCTTTTCTCAGCCGGACCGGGCGTTCGCGGACGGTGGGGCGTGTTCGACTTCGAAGTAGAAAGCGCCTTCCCGCTAGGAGGCAGCGGCGAACGCAGCGAAACCGACGGCCCGCAGATCAACGTGCGGGCCGGAGTAAGCTTCTAGTCGGCGGACGAAACCCTCTATGAAAACTCGTAGAGGAACCCATCGTCACCCGCCTTCACTTCGATCCGCGAGACTTCGAGCCCATCCATCTGCTTCTCAAGCAGCTGCACAGACATTTCCGGCAGCATTGTATTTGTGAGGATGTTGTCGATCATCCGGCCGCCCGAATCCGCATCGTTGCAGCGCGATACGATCAGATCGATAATATCCTGACCGTATACCAGTTCGATTTTGTGATTGCCTGCAATCCGCTTGCGGATCTTGTTGAGTTGCAGATCAACGATCTTGCCGAGCATTTCCTTGCTCAGCGGGAAATACGCTTGCTGCACTGTGCGCCCGATAAGCGCTGGCGGGAACACCTTGAGCAATTCGGGGCGCAAGGCCTCTGCCATCGCATCCGGTTCCGGGGCTAGCTCTGGATCGGCAGCCATATCCATGATCAGATCGGTGCCGACATTGCTGGTCAACAAGATCAGTGTGTTCTTGAAGTCAATGTACCGACCTTCGGCATCATTCATGAAGCCCTTGTCGAACACCTGAAAGAACATCTCATGGACATCCGGGTGAGCCTTTTCGACCTCATCCAATAGCACCACAGAGTATGGCCGTCGGCGAACCGCTTCTGTGAGCACGCCGCCCTGACCGTAACCGACATAACCAGCGGGAGCGCCCTTAAGCGTGGAGACAGTGTGCGCCTCCTGAAACTCGCTCATATTGATGGTGATCATCGATTCCTCACCAGCAAACAGCAGTTCAGAAAGGACGACGGCTGTTTCCGTCTTACCGACGCCGGAAGGGCCGCACAGCATAAATACGCCGACCGGCTTATTGGGATTGTCCAGCTTTGCGCGACTGGTCTGGATCCGCTTGGCGATGGCATCCATCGCGTGATCCTGACCGATAACGCGTTCTTTCATGCGATCTGCCAGATCGAGCGTGGATTTGATTTCGTCCTTGACCATGCGGCCCACAGGAATGCCGGTCCAATCGGCGACAACAGCTGAAACGGCGTCGCTATCCACGACACCGAAAACCATCGGATCATCGCCCTGTGCATCTTCCAAGGTTTTGAGAGCGGCGGCCAAATCGGCTTCGGCTTGCTCCTCTGTCACGTTGGGCACCGTCGGTGACTCTTCAGAAGGTTCAGACGCTTCCCCTTCAGTGGCTTCATCACCAACGGTCTCGTCATCTGCGCTGTCTGTGACGCCGCGAACCGCACTAAGCGCGTTTCGCGCTTCAACCACTTTGGCGAGCGCTTCTTTCTCGGCGTCCCACTTGGATTGCGCCTCTTCGAGATCGGCTCTCGCATCCTCAATCTCGGCCACGATCTTTTCGTGCCGATCGTCGTTGCGATATTGCGAACCGCGCTCACGTTCGACAACTTCGCGCTCCACCTCGAGCAATTCAAGCTTGCGCGCACGATCTTCTACGCGTGCCGGGGTCGCATGCTGAGAGACGGCTACACGCGCCGCCGCTGTGTCTAGCAAACTCACCGCTTTGTCCGGCAATTGACGGGCAGGTACGTAGCGCTGCGACAAGGTGACAGATGCATCAACCGCTTCATCAAGCACCACGATATTGTGATGATCCTCCATCATCGGCGCGATGGACCGGATCATGAGGATCGCCTTCTCGCGATCAGGCTCTCCGATATCGACTGTTTGAAAACGACGAGTGAGGGCCGGATCCTTCTCGAAATACTGGCGGTATTCGGCGTAGGTCGTCGCGCCAAGAGTGCGCAGGTTCCCGCGCGCCAAGGCCGGTTTCAGCAGGTTTGCAGCGTCTCCCGTCCCGGCTGCACCGCCCGCTCCAACAAGCGTATGGATCTCGTCGATGAACAGGATGATCGGGGTCGCTGATCCTTCGACTTCATCAATCACCGAACGCAGGCGTTTTTCAAACTCGCCTTTCACACTCGCGCCAGCTTGCATCATCCCGATATCGAGAGCCCGCAAGGTAACACCTTGCA
The DNA here is from genome assembly GCA_038526115.1 of Pseudomonadota bacterium. Taxonomy (GTDB): domain Bacteria; phylum Pseudomonadota; class Alphaproteobacteria; order Sphingomonadales; family Sphingomonadaceae; genus Erythrobacter. Next base: position 8,398 of record JBCBHD010000125.1, read on the forward strand.
GCGATGGCGGTACGTCTCCCTCAGCAATCCTTTTGGCAAAGCCTTCGACAACGGCGGTTTTCCCGACGCCAGCCTCGCCCACCAAGATCGGATTGTTCTGGCGGCGACGAAGCAGGATATCGACGATCTGACGCACTTCCGCGTCACGCCCAATGATGGTCTCAATCTTTCCGTCTCTCGCCTGCTGTGTCAGGTCGACCGAGAATTGCTCCAGCGCTCCGCCTTCGCCGGCAGGAACACCGCCGGCACCCCCATCGGCTGCTCCAGCAGAGGCATCTGTTGTACCGCCTGATACCTGGATAGTTTCAGTCGAACCTTTGGTCAGTTCTTCAAAGTCTCTCGCGAGGCGGTTTGCGTCGACTTTGCGAAACTCGAGGCTAATATTCTGCAGCGCATTACTGAGCGTCTGCGTCTTGAGCAT
>JBCBHD010000126.1:0-8799 GCA_038526115.1 Pseudomonadota bacterium
TAACGGGCAGGAACTGGCGCGGCACTGCCTTTGGCGGGGCCAAGGGCCGCACCGATGTACCGAAGATCGTGGACTGGTATATGAATGGCAAGATCGCAATCGATCCCATGATCACCCACACGCTTTCGCTTGATGAGATCAACAAGGGGTTTGATCTGATGCATTCCGGCGAGAGTATCCGCAGCGTGGTGGTTTACTGATGGCGTCAAAGGTCTCCCTCGCTGACAAGTTTGCTCTGTTTGATGAGCAGTGGGCGCCGCGCTTGGCTGCGCACTACAACGGCAACGAAGTGCGTCTGGCAAAGGTAGAGGGTGAGTTTCACTGGCATCAGCATGACAACACGGACGAGCTGTTTCTGGTGATTGCTGGAGAGCTCGACATGGAGTTTCGTGACCGCACGGAGCGCATGGTCACTGGTGATCTGATTGTCGTGCCTAAAGGAACCGAACACCGCCCGTGCGCACGCAATGGCGAAGCGCACTTGCTGATTATGGACGCCGAAGGCACGCCCAACACCGGCGACGAGGCCACAGCGTACAAGCCCGTCGAAGTCTGATCATGCGCGGTGAAGCAGGCCTGATGGCCGATCTGCGCGATCTTGGCATCCCGCATCAGATATACGAGCATCAGGCTGTATTCACCGTTGAGGAAAGCCGCGCGATCAAGACCGACATCGCCTGCCTGCACACCAAGAACCTGTTCCTTAAGGATGCGAAGGGCGCCTTCTTCCTGCTTACGGTTCCTGCCGAAGCGCGGATCGACCTGAAGGGTGTTCCCGCCGCAATCGGATCCAAGCGGCTCAGCTTCGGCAAGGCCAAAGACATGGAGCGCCTGATAGGCATCAAGCCCGGATCGGTCACTCCGCTGGCAATGATAAACGCCGAGCCTGGGAGCATTAAACTGGTGCTCGACGCCGACCTGGCAGGCGATGACCCGGTCGGTGTTCATCCGCTGCGAAACACCGCGACTATCACACTAGCCGGGACCAGTATCCTGAAGCTAGCAGAGCACTGGGGACACACGCCCCGTGCGGTGGCGATCCCTAAAGCTCAGCCAAGCTAAAATCCACGACATTGGAAAAGAGCCCGCTCTCAAAAATCCCTGTCTAAGCAGTAGGAAACTGGCGTTAGGCTTCCACCACCGTCTGCTCGATTGAGCCGAAGATCGAGTGGTTCTCCTTGTCGCGCATTTCGACCTTTACTGTGTCGCCAGGAGCCATGAAGCGCGTGCTAGCTTCGCCGTCACGGATCGTCTCGATCATGCGGATTTCCGCGATGCAGGAATAGCCGAGGCCACCTTCGGACACGGGTTTGCCGGGGCCGCCATCCGATCCCTTATTCGAGATCGTACCTGAACCAATGATCGATCCCGCACACAGGCTCCGCGTCTTGGCGGCGTGGGCAACAAGTTGAGCCAGGTTGAACGTTGCATCTACGCCCACTTCGGCTCGGCCAAATGGCTCGCCATTGTAGTCGACCATCAGCGGCAGATGGATCAGCGAATCCTTCCACGCATCGCCCAGCTCATCCGGCGTAACCGCAACCGGTGAAAAGGCACTGGCAGGTTTGGACTGAAAGAAGCCGAACCCCTTCGCGAGCTCGCCCGGAATCAGACCGCGCAGGCTCACATCGTTGACCAGCATGACAAGCTTTATGTGACCCGCAGCATCTTCGGCGCTCACGCCCATCGGAACATCGTCGACAATTACGGCGACTTCGCCTTCCATGTCGCAGCCCCAGGCAGTGTCGCCCAACGGAATGTTGGCTCGCGGAGGCAGGAATCCATCGCTGCCACCCTGATACATCAGCGGATCATGGTAGAAGCTTTCCGGCACTTCGGCCCCGCGTGCCTGCCGCACCAACTCGACGTGATTGATGTACGCGCTGCCGTCTGCCCATTGATAGGCGCGTGGCAGGGGCGAATGCGCCTGCCGTTCATGGAAGCGCTCGCACGGGACAGCTTCGTGTTCGACATCGCGAGCCAGCACTTCAAGCTCCGGCGCGATCCGATCCCATTCGTCCAACGCGGCCTGCATCGTCGGAGCGATATATCCAGCGGCGCAGCAGCGAGTGAGGTCTTTCGAAACGACAACCAGTTTTCCGTCGCGTGTGCCGTCATTCAGCGTAGCTAGTTTCATGTGTCAGCCTTTGTTGGACCAAAGATCATTTGGCGTCGGGTTGGTTTTCCGGGTGGGCGCGCTGGAACTCAGGTAGTCCAAGGCACGCAGCCTCTATGCGGGTGATGCGCGGATGCAGTGTCAGGTCATAGTGAAACCGCCGCGCATTGTAGATTTGCGGGATCAGGACTGTTTCGAACAGGCCGGGCCTCTCACCCAGGAAGTTCTGTGTGCCGATCTGCTTCAGTCGAGCTTCCACCGGGTCGAGCGTGCGCTTGAGCCAGTGGCGATACCAGTGGTCGATCACGCGCTGCGGGTGGCCCAGCGGGTCCTTGAGATACTTCAGCACTGGCAGATTCAGCGGTGCGTGAAGTTCGGTTGCGATCGCGTAGGTCAGTTCGCGCGCAGTGTACCGATCTTCGATGTCGGCTGGCAGCAACGGCTTTTCAGGATAGGCTTCATCCAGCCATTCCAGCAGCGCCATAGATTGCGCCCGGTCGCGTCCATCCGCTTCGAGCATCGGTACTGAGCCAAATGGGTTGCGCGATGTGTAGGCTGCGCTTTTTTGTTCCGCTTCCAGCAGATTGACCGGGATGGATTCGTAGTCGAGTCCCTTGAGCTCAAGCGCGATGCGCAGCCGGTATGAGGTGGATGAGCGATAGTAGCCGTGGAGCTTCATCAAGTCCCCTCCCATCTGAGACATGGACCGCATGTTACACGGTCCAGAGACCGAAAAGTTGCCCTGATTGCAGCACCTTCACATTCGCGCCTCGAACGGCTCGCAGTGGAGGATTTTAACGGCCACATATCCCCTGGATAGACCGCTGACCCTGTGTAGGACAGTGCTCCGTCTTTCATCGGATTGTGACACCGAGCTGCGATCAAAACGCTGCAATCCCTGTTATCGCACGCCCCAGAATGAGGGCATGGACATCGTGCGTTCCTTCGTACGTGTTGACCGTTTCAAGGTTCACCGCATGGCGGATCACCTGGTATTCCTCACTGATGCCATTGCCACCATGCATGTCGCGGGCTTGGCGAGCGATATCCAGAGCTTTGCCCACATTGTTGCGCTTCACGATCGATATCATGTCGGGTGCGAACCGGCCTTCATCCATCAACCGGCCAACGCGCAAGGATGCTTGCAGACCCAGAGCGATATCACTCATCATATCGGCCAGCTTTTTCTGATACAGCTGGGTCGCAGCGAGCGGCCTGTCGAACTGCTTGCGATCCAAACCATATTGGCGCGCTGCGTGCAGGCAGAATTCCGCTGCACCCATCGCGCCCCAGCTGATGCCATAGCGCGCCCGGTTGAGACAGCCGAACGGGCCTTTCAGACCCTGGACATTGGGCAATAGCGCATCGGCTGGCAGCTTGACCTCGTCCATCATGATCATGCCTGTCGTTGAAGCCCGCAGCGATATCTTGCCTTCGATCTTCGGAGCGGAAAGCCCCTCCATGCCTTTTTCAAGGATGAAGCCGCGGATGCCGCCGCCATGCTCTTCGGATTTTGCCCAGACGACAAAAACGTCGGCGAATGGCGAATTGGAAATCCAGGTCTTCGAACCGGAAATGACATATCCGTCGCCATCTTTCTTGGCATATGTCTTCATTCCTGCCGGGTCGGAGCCTGCATCTGGCTCAGTCAGGCCAAAGCAACCGATCAGTTCGCCGTTGGAAAGGCCGGGCAAGTACTTCTGTTTCTGTTCTTCCGATCCGTACGCATAGATCGGGTGCATCACGAGGCTCGATTGCACGCTCGCCATGGATCGATAGCCGCTGTCGACCCGCTCGATCTCGCGCGCGATCAAACCGTACGCGACATAGGATGCGCCAACGCCGCCATATTCCTCTGGAATAGTCGCACCAAGCAGACCGGCTTGGCCCATCAACGGGAACAATTCTGGGGCCGATGTCTCGTTGCGAAATGCCTCGATCACGCGCGGTTGCAGCTCACTTTGTGCAAAAGCATGCGCGGTGTCGCGGATCATGCGTTCGTCTTCAGTCAATTGGGTTTCGAGATCGAAGGGATCTTCCCAATTGAACGGTGCCATGCCGCTGGGGGCGGGGGCGGACGCGCCAACTTTGTGGGGGGCGTTCACTGGTTTCTCCTGAAACTTGTTATGCCAAGTCTCTCGCAGGCTTGGTCGCCCGCCGCAAGAAAAAGGCGAGCCAAGTGGCCCGCCTTTCAAAAATAACTTGGAGTGGGTGGTGCCGTTCAGGTTTCTTCGAGCACTGCACTCACAGCTTTGAGCATGTCAGTTGGCGGGCACGGCTTTGCCAGTGTGGTAGCGGCGGGAAATTTCTTCGCCATTTCCTCACGCGTGCGCTGGCCCGAGTGGAAGATGATCGGCACATCCTCATCAGAAAGCTTCTGGGCGAGCGGGAAGACCACACCGTCATCCAATTCCACATCGAGAATTGCCAAGGCCGGTTTCTCTTTCTGAAAAGCCAGCATGGCGGATGAGATACCGGTATGCGGACCTTCGACTTCGAAGCCAGCTTCTTCAACTGTGTCGCACAAATCAAAAGCGGCGATCAATTCGTCTTCGGCAACCAAAATGCGCTGGTTCATAGTGTCCTCTCCACCTTACATTAGGTACTGTAACATAGATTAAACACTATTGTTCCAAGAATCTCAGCCATTCTGGCCGAATTTTTCAGCGAAACCAGATTCATCGCCCGCTGCTAGCAGTTTTGCCTGTTCCACCCAATTGTCGCGCGTAATGCGGCCTTTGAAGCGACCAAGCAGGGAATCGATGCGCGCAACCTCGGCATCGTCCCATTCTGCGATCTGGGCAAAAGTGGTGATTCCCTGATCCTTCAGCAGCGTTGCGAGCTTTGGTCCAAGACCCTTGATCGTCGTGAGATCATCTGCCTTCCCGACAGGTGCAGGTGCAGGTGCAGGTGCAGGTGCAGGTGCAGGTGCAGGTGCAGGTGCAGGTGTCGGAGCTGGAGCGGGGGTTGGCGCGGGAGCGGGTACCGGTGAGGCCACCGGTTCAGGAGCTGGTTTTGCGGCCGCGGGTGCAGCGTCAATCAAAGCCTGGTTGCGAGCTGCGGGTGCAGCGCCTTCATCTAGCACATCGCGTTTGTTAGTGGTGACGACATTCGTCTTGCGATTGGCGAGATAAAAGAACGCGACGAACAGCAGCAAGACCGCAAGTCCGGCGAGAATGTAAGGAAGCGCTTCGTTGAAAGTCATGGCACAAGAATCCCCGGTTTGAATTTTCTGCTTCGCGCTTTAGCAGCGGAATTGCGCACGACCCAAGCCCCTGAAGTGCAGCAACAAACAGCCCAGACAAAAACAAACGGTCGGCGCACCGCATTAAGCGCGCCGACCGTGTCACACTTTACTGCAATCGAGCGGTGTCAGCCGCCTTTCATTCCGGCGGCGAGGGCATTCAGCTGGAGGAATTCTTGCCGCCAAAAATTGTCCTGACTGCCCGCGAGCGCGCCGATGTCCTCGTGGTTGAAGTCCATCATCTTTTCGTCTCCGCGCAGCACTTGACCGAAGGCTGCAACAGCCGCTGCGAAAGCAAAGTCTCCTCGCGGCGCGCCGGCGCGCTGCAACTGATCATTGGTCACGACATAGTCGATCAGTTTGGACGTATCTCCATCCGGCAATTTGTAGCGCAACTTCACATGCGCTGCCTCGGCCATGCGCTGAACAGAGGCGGGCGCAGGCGCGTCTTCATAGCGGCGTGGAGCGATCCAGCCCTTCTTGCCGGCAGGCACGACTTCGTAAATCGCCGTGACTTGGTGGCCTGCGCCGATATCGCCGGCGTCGACAGCATCATTGTCGAAATCCTCTTCACGCAATGCGCGGTTTTCATATCCGACCAGCCGGTACTGGCTGATCACCGCCGGGTTGAATTCGACCTGGATCTTTACGTCTTTGGCGATGGTGAACAGCGTTGAGCTCATCTCATCGCCCAGCACCTTTTTCGCTTCCAGTGCAGTATCGATATAGGCGTAATTGCCGTTCCCGTGATTGGCGATCTGCTCCATCATCGCTTCGTTGTAATTGCCGGTGCCGAAGCCGAGCGTTGTGAGCGTGATGCCTGTGTCGCGCTTTTGTTCGACCAGTTCGATCAAGGCATCGCGATCACGGATGCCGACATTGAAATCGCCGTCGGTCGCCAGGATCACCCGGTTGACGCCGCCTTTGATGAAGTTGTCTTCCGCGATGTTGTAAGCCAGCTGTATGCCTGCTCCACCTGCGGTCGATCCACCGGCATTCAGCTGCTCCAGCGCACGGCGAATCTTCTTGGTGTCACTGGTGGGTTCAAGCACCAATCCGGCAGCCCCGGCATAGACGACGATCGAGACTTTGTCGTTCGGGTTGAGCTCTCCTGCGAGACCGGAAAGCGCGGTCTTGACCAATGGCAGCTTGTCAGGGCGGCCCATCGATCCCGATACGTCCATCAGAAACACGAGGTTGGCAGCCGGGCGTTGATCTCGGGCAATGTCATAGCCGCGAAGGCCGATCCGCATCAGGTATGTGTCATCGTTCCATGGCGTTTTGGCGACATCAGTGGTCACTGTGAATGGCTGCGAGCGGTCTTTTGGTTTTTCGTAATCGTAGCGGAAATAGTTGATCATTTCCTCGGTCCGCACTGCCGCTTTGGGCGGCGTCATACCCTGCGAAAGAAAGCGGCGCGTGTTGGCGTAGGCGCCAGTGTCAACATCGACCGAGAAGGTTGAAACTGGCTCAGCGCTTGTGAGCTTGACCGGGGAGACTTCCTCACCGTCATATTGCTCGCGGCCCGGATCGGTCGCCACACGGACGGGCGGGACGAAGCCAGGCGATGGCGCGACACGCATGGCACGTGCGACCTGTGCATTGGGGGTGCCGGCTTTCCGCGATCCCGTGACAACGACGCTCTCAGCATCACCCAAAGCTATTCCTGGAGGTGGCGGAGGCGGCGGGGGCGGAGGGGGTGGCGGTGGAGGAGGAGGCGGCGGAGCTTGCGCGACATCGCCCGAAGGGTTGCCGGTACTCGCAACCTCACCCACTTGCTGGCTTGCACACCCAGCGATCATTACAGTCAGAACAGCGACACTGGCCAGTTTCAACGCACGCATTGCACACTCCCCACATAACCCGTGGCGAAAGTCAGACGAGCGGCGTTAATCGCGACTGAATGCGTTGTAAGGGTGGTGAAATGTCGGGCGCTTTGGCTGGTGCCGCTGAATTACCTCAATCGCCGCTTTCGCCTTCGGCGCTCGGCACGACTTTCTTGCTGAACAAGAGCCTGTCATCTGCGGTGAAACCGCGCTTCCAGATCACTAACAGATAGGTGGCGAGGATCGCTGGTATCCCGAAGACGAGTTCCATCCATTCCGGCAGCAGAGTGGCGAGGAAGCCGATCACAACGGCTGGCCCCGTCGCCCAGACAAGGCCCCAGCGCCAATTGCTGACCGGTGCTTTCAGCAGTGTCTTGAGAACAGTCGCCTTGATCAGGGTGGAGACGCCAAGAGCCAGGAACAGGGCCATTGCAGCGCCAGCCGCTTTGAATCCTTCGCCTAGTTCCAGGTGCTCGGCTAGCAGGATCAGTCCGATAGTCAGCATACCCTGCAAGGTGATGATGCCAACTGAGATCAGCAGGTTCCGCTTGCGGGCAATATACACCAGCACGCTTTCGGAAACGACCGCCATGGAGGCAACGACTTCGGCTGCGAGCAGGATAGCTAGCGCGCCGGTCCCACCAACAATTGCCGGCCCGCCAAGGCCCATCACAGCCTCACCCGGAATCGCCAGCGCGAGCGCGATGCCAAGCTGCAGGGCTATGATCCAAAAGCCGACCTGCCGCACTTGTGCTGCAATCGCCGACATGTTGCCGATCTTCAGGTTCTTGGTGATCACTGGGGAAAGGATCGGTTCAAAACTGGTTTTCAGCTTTTGCGGAACGCTGACGATTTCCTTTGCAAAAAAGTATATGCCTACGGCGCCAGCAGAGGCCGATTGGCCCAACAGGAACACATCCAGCAGGCGTGTGCCGCGTTCGATCACGTCGGCCCCGATCAAAGGCAAAGCGCGCGCAGTCATCTTTCCGAGATAGTTCGGGCGAGGGCGCCACCCCTTGGGCATGCCGTATGTCCGCAAAAACGACCACAGAGCGGTCGCAAGCGCGGCGTAGAGCGAAATGAGATAAGCCAGCGCCAGCCCGCCAGCACTAAGTGCGGGCACAAAGAACAGCACACCGACTGCAATCGATTTGGTCCACGGTTCCACAATCGCCCGGGCGCGAACCGTGGTGGCGATATCGTATCGATACGCCTGCGCTGCGAGCAAAATCTCGGTGAGCGCAAAGGCCGGTATCGCGGCGATCATCCATATGTCGAATTCACTGTTGGTGCCGCTTGGAAAGATGATGACGGGAAAGATCAGCAACAAACCGCACGCCACCAGCGAAAACAGCAGCGATGTCAGCATTCCGTCAAACACGAGGTTGGCAGGTGTTCCCTCGTGATCCTGTACGCCCTCGGTCAGGCGCTGTGCGAGGCCGCGTTTCTCGCCTAACGCACAGATCAGCGCGAAAATTTCGATGATGACAAAGGCGGCGGCAAAGCGGCCCATCTCATCGACACCATAGAGGCGATAGCCGATAAACAGGAACGGGATGCCGCCCAGCGCACGAATGATGAAGCCAAGCGTGTTGGTGCGACCGCCTTTGGCG
>JBCBHD010000127.1:0-8735 GCA_038526115.1 Pseudomonadota bacterium
CCACCATTGCGATTTTCATGGCTTTTCTGCCCTTAGTGAAACCGTCTCAAAAGCCGCGCGTCGGCAGCCTAGCGCGCTCTGTCGCCGTGAAAGATCTCGATCTGGCTATCGCTGTCGCAAGCCTGAAGGATCCGCCGTTGATCGGCTTCGAGCACAAGAGCGGTAAGCACACCTGAGCGGAAAGCGCCAGTGTCTATGCCGATGCGATTTCCACAATCCATTACGCGCTCAAAGATCGTGTGGCCGTGCACAACCACCTTTTCCAATGGGCCGTCGTGGCTGAGGAACCGGTCGCGTATCCAAAGCATGTCGCTGCGTTTCTGCGCTTCGATGGGTACGGATGGATCGATCCCGGCGTGGACAAACAGGTAATCGCCAGCAACGATCATTTCCTCGAATGCGCCAATATAATCGCGCTCTGACTGCGGCACGATTTGCGGCAACATCGCGAACAGTTCTTCAAGCGTCATGGCGTTGAATTGCTTTTTCGAAATGCCATAACTCATGATGGTCTCGCGCCCGCCATGCTTCAGAAAATGGCGGAGAACATCGGGCTTCTCAAACGCTTCGAGAAACATCTCCTCATGATTGCCAGCGAGCACGCGAACCGTCCTCTGCTTTTGCCATTCGCGTGTGCGAGCGATGACACCCGCACTGTCTGGCCCGCGATCCACCAGATCCCCCAGTAGGATGATCTCTGTTTTTGCTCCGGGACGCTGCGAATCATCATCTTCGATTGCGTCGATAAGCGCGTTGAACAGATCCAGCCGACCGTGAATGTCACCGATCACATAATAGCGCGCACCATCCGGCACCGCTGGCATGCGTACCTGTGGCTTGGAACGGAAAATGTTGCGCAAGGCGTTGAGCATCGGAGTTCTGAATGTTTGAGGAAGGTGCATGCCATAGTCATGCACGGGCTGAACGGCAACTGAGCACCATTTGGCCACACCATTTGATGCAAAATGCACACAGTTCTCAAGGATCGTGGAACTTTGCGCAATTTCTCTTGTGCGCTGCGGCATTATTCGGCACGATTGTTTCGCATTTGGACGAGATCGCTCAAAAAAGAAGCGGCCGATCAAATGTGCAGGTGGGACGAAGCAACAACACAACAAAGGAAGTTGTCATGCTCACGTCCATCCGCGGCCTCACGGCTGCGTCTCTTTCTGCTGGTCTGCTCCTCTCTGCAGCACCCGCTTTCGCAACTGAACTCGCTTCTGATGAAGTGATCAGTGACGAATCGATCAGCAATGATCTCTTGGCAGCTGAAGCTGCTATTTCGGACGCCGCGGCGGCCGAAGAAACTGTCGTGCTTACAGAATCCGCTGCCCGGACAATCGCTCCCGTAGCTGAAGAAGAAGCCAACAGCGTTTCTGGTGACAGCGGCGTTACCTTCTCTGCCAACATTGCCTTCACAACCGAGTATCGGTTTCGCGGGGTCGATCTCTCCGGCGGTGATTTTGCCGTGCAGGGCGGTTTTGATCTCAGCCATTCTTCCGGACTGTACGTCGGCACCTGGGGCTCAAACCTCGATGAAGATACCGTAGGCTTCGGTTCAACCGAGCTCGATATCTATGGTGGCTGGAGTGGCGATCTAACCGATGGAATTTCAGGCGATGTGGGTGTGATCTATTACATCTACCCGAACGCGCCAGTAACTGCCGGACCAACGGATTACATCGAGTTCTATGCCTCGGTAACCGCCAGCCTCGGTCCTGTCTCAGTGACACCGGGCATCGCATATGCTCCGGATCAAGATTCCCTCGGCAGCACTGACAACCTGTATCTCTACACCGATCTCAGCTTTGGGATCCCGGATACACCGCTAACCATCAATGGACACCTCGGCTACACCGATGGCTTCCTGACCTTCACCAATGATAGTCAGGCGTTTGACTGGTCCATCAGTGCGGATGTTGCCATCGGCCCAGCCACGCTGAGCGCCGCCTATGTCGGCGTTGAAGGTGATGCCCTGATCGATCCGGGCGGCGTGTTTACAGATGACGCTTTCGTTTTGACGCTTAGCGCTAGCTTCTAAACGGAACATCTCTTGAATCGCAGCTCTCGCGAAAACGCGGGAGGAACGGAGGCGCGGGATCGGTGACGGTCTCGCGCCTTTCGTCTCTATGCGTGCGGATCAATCGAGCGAGAAGTTCACCGTGGTGACCACGCGGACCTTCTTGTAGGGGCTGTCCGAAACACCCCAGCCACCGCTATCGCCGTCACGCGCTTCGATCGAAAAATACCCTTGTGTTGCGTCCTTGATCGCGCCGACGCCTGCACCGGAATCTTCGGCAAATTGCTGAGCCGAGGCACGCGCATCGCGCGTCGCCTCGGCGACCATTTCCGGCTTGATCTCATTGAGCCCAGTAAATGTGTAGCTCATGCCTGAGCCTTCTTCGAGAAACACACCTCGTCCAACGAGGTCAAACTGCTGCGCGACCGCTTTTTGCGCACGCTCGATATCATTGGTGCGCAGTGCCAGGCGTTGGCGGACGGTATAGGTTGTCAGGCCGCGATTCGTTCGACTGGATACGTTGGCACCTGTTGGTTGCAATGCGTCTTCCGGGAAACCGAGACCCTTGAAGAATCCTTCGATCGCTTCGGTGTCGCGCCGAACCTTGCCCTGGGCTTCCGCGAGGCTTTCCGAGCTGGCTGAGTATGAAATGGTCCAGGTGGCGAGGTCAGCAGTGACATCGCGTTCCGCGAGACCGCGAACTGTGACTGAACGTTCCGCTTCCTTGGCGCGAAGCAGGCCATCCCCCAGCAAATACCCACCCACTGTTATGCCCAATGCGGCTATGGCCGCCGTACCGAACCAGCGGCCTGTTGCGCTGCTTAGCAAACTGCTTGTGGTTGCATCTTGGATTTCGGCTTGTGTCATTCCTTCGTTCATCGCATCCTCCGCTTGATCTCAACCCTGCGATGAGTTGTGCTTCAGTGTCGATGAACCGTTTTTGAATTGCTGCGAGATGAATATGGTCAAATACCTCCACTCGATGATCCGCGTAACCGATCCGGATGCTACCGTAGATTTCTTCAAGCTGATCGGGCTGGAGGAAGTGAGACGCTTTGATGTGGAAGCCGGGCGATTTACGCTGATCTTTCTCGCTGCGCCGGGGCAGGAAGGGGTGGCTGAAGTTGAGCTGACATATAATTGGCCGCCCGAAGACGACAGTGCACCGGAAGACTATGACGGCGGGCGCAACTTTGGTCATCTCGCTTACCGCGTCGATAACATTTACGAAACGTGTGAACGCCTTGCCGAAGCGGGCCACACGATCCACCGCCCTCCGCGCGATGGTCATATGGCGTTCGTCAAGTCGCCCGATGGGATCTCGGTGGAACTGCTTCAGGAAGGCAATCTCGAACCCAAAGAGCCTTGGGCCAGCATGGAGAACACTGGCAGCTGGTAATCACGCTTTGCTAGGCTGATTGCCCTGATCGTCGCATTCCTCGGCGGTATGTGTGGTCGTGAAACGCAAAACCACAAAGCCAAGAATCGCTGAGATTGCCGACCCTGTCAGAATGCCAATTTTGGCCTCTTCAATCAGCAATGGTGTGTTGGGAAAAGCCAGGCCACCGATAAACAGGCTCATCGTGAATCCAATTCCGCACAGGATCGATATGCCCCAGATTTCAGGCCAGCTTGCACCAACTGGTCGGGCCGCAAATCCGATCTTGTCGACAATGAAAACGGTCGAGAAGATGCCAACTTGTTTTCCGACAACCAGACCGGCTGCAATCGCATAAGGCAGCGGGTCGAGAAGCGCTTCAATGCCCATTCCTGCGAAGGAAACGCCCGCATTGGCAAAGCCGAACACTGGCACCACCAGATAGGCGCTCCATGGGGCCAGACCGTGCTCCAGTCGTTCGAGCATCGAGTTGCCATCGGGGCGCTGCAGTGGGATTGTCAATGCGGCCACGACGCCAGCAATCGTTGCGTGCACGCCGCTGTTGAGAACGCAGTACCAAAGGACCAGGGCCATCAGAATGTAGGGCCAGAACACGCCGACCTTCATACGGTTGAGGCCAATCATCAGGGCCACCACAATGATCGACGCAACCAGCCAAACCAGCTTGATCGTAGGCGTATAAAAGACTGCAATCACCAAGACAGCGCCAATGTCGTCAACAATCGCGACGGTCAGCAAGAACAGGCGCAATGATGCCGGTACGCGGTTCCCCAGCAGGCCAAGCACGCCCATGGCAAAGGCAATGTCGGTGGCTGCAGGGATCGCCCAGCCATTGGTGTAATCCCCGCCGCCGGATACAAGCATGAAAACGGCCGCAGGTGCCAGCATACCCGCAAGAGCGGCTACCATGGGCAAACGCCGAGCCGCCGGGTCGGCAAGCGAGCCGCATACGACCTCGCGCTTAACTTCAAGACCAACCACGAAGAAGAACACGGCCATCAGCCCGTCATTGATCCAAAGATGCAGATCCTTGAGCTTGGGGATGGGGGTCCATGACAGCTCGCCGTAGAACAGCTGTCTGTACTCTCCGGCAAACTGCGAGTTTGCGGCGAGCATTGCGGCGGCGGCAACTACGATCAGTAGGACACCTGCAGACGCATCGCCGACGAACAGCGCTCTGACCGGTGCAAAAATGGAACGGATCGGGCTCGTGGAGGATGAAGAGTTCTGAGACATTACGAGGCGTCCATTCAGAAAAGTTTCCCCCGTTGCAAGCGCAATTCGGGCGCGTTAGAATGTTTTTTGACAGGGAAGAGGGGTCGCCTTGGCATTCTTTGATTTAAGCGTTTGGCAGTGGATCGTTCTGTTCCAGCAAGAACTGCTGCTCTTTGCAGGCGTGTTTTTCTTGATTGGTGCCATTGATGACTTGGCAGTTGACTTCACCTGGATCTGGTTAAGACTTCGCGGCAAGGCCAAAACGCCGCGTATTGATCGGCGTGAATTGATCGAAGCTCAGCTGTCCGGACCAGCTGCGATTTTCATCCCTGCCTGGAATGAAGCGGATGTGATCGGAGACACAGTAGCGCATGCGCTTCGGTCCTGGCCGCAATCCAACTTTCGCCTTTATGTTGGGTGTTATCGCAATGATCCGGATACGATAGCTGCGATCATGCAGGCAGCACCCGGAGACGCTCGTCTTCGTATCGTAGTGCACGATCGGGAAGGACCGAGCACAAAAGCCGACTGCCTCAACCGCCTCTACACAGCGATGCGCGACGATGAACGCCGAATGGGCGGCCTATTTTCGTTTGTGGTGTTTCAGGATGCCGAAGACATGGTCGATCCCGCCGCTCTGGGTTTGCTCGATCGTGCCATGGCAGAAGGGATCGATTTTGCTCAGCTGCCTGTCGAACCGTTGGTTCAAAGAGACCGGGGATGGTTTGGGCGCCATCTGGGCAGCCACTACTGTGAAGAATTTGCCGAAGCCCATGGCAAGGCCATGGTTGTGCGCGATGAGCTTGGCGCAGCGCTGCCCGGAGCAGGTGTCGGGTGTGCCGTTTCGCGAGTTGCGATCCAGAAGCTCTGTCGTCAGCGGTATGATCTTAAGCCATTCTCTTCCGAGTCGCTGACAGAGGATTACGAGCTGGGCATTGCGGTCGATGAAACCGGCGGCAAATGTCGGTTTCTCAGAATGCGAGGTGAAGATGGCAGGCTGATTGCGACGCGCGCCTTTTTCCCTGCCCGCCTGGATCATGTTGTTCGGCAGAAGACCCGGTGGGTCCATGGGATCGCGCTTCAGGGTTGGGATCGAGTGGGGTGGTCTGGCAGGATTGTTGAAACGTGGATGCGTGCGCGCGACCGTCGAGGGCCTTTGACAGCAGTGGTGCTCTTGTTCGGCTATGCTCTTCTCATCCTGACGCTGCTCAGTTGGTCGGCAAGCCAATTGGGCTTGGGTGAGCCCATGGCGATGACTCCGTTGCTGCAAGGCCTGCTGATCGCCAATCTGATAGCATTTGTCTGGCGGACGGTGTGGCGATTTGGTTGGACGGCAAGTGTTTATGGTGTGCGTGAAGGCATCTACGCCGTTATCAGAATTCCTCTGACCAATGTCATTGCGATAATGGCCGGTCGACGGGCACTTTTTGCGTATGGCCGCAGCCTTCGTGGCCGCGGTGTGGACTGGGATAAGACGCCTCACATTGGCCATCCAGTACGCCTCAACGCTATTGAACCGGGTGCCGCATGATCGGTGCAGAACCCCAAAAGAAGCGCGGCGGTCCGCTGACCATGCTGGTAATTCTGGCGATTGCATGGATCGGCGGTCGTGTGATGCTTTGGGAAAGCCCGTTTGCGGCTGTCCCCCTCAATCTTTCCGGTGCGTCTGGTCTCATTGCTGAAGCAGAACCTGCTACGCCAAGTTCTGGAACAACGGATCCGGTTGAGGCTGTTGACCAGACGCGAGAGAACCGGACGGCATTGGCATTTCTTGAGACGGAACGTTTCGCAGCTCTCCAAATCAATATGATGAGGCACGCCTCGCTGTATTCTGAAGACAGGTTCAGCGCCCGAGATCGCGCTTCCCCCTATTACACGAGCCCGCAAGTTGCTGCTGGTCATCAATTGCTCTGGACGGCTGCGCTAGCGCACATCCCAATGCCCCGTGCGGTGGAAGACGCTTGGAGGTCACAAGCCAAACAGCAACCGCTCGCACATGCGAACATGATTGGTTCGGGTGATGCACCATTTCTTTCGCTCCCCTCGAACACGAAGAAAAAGCGGCAAGACCGCTGGTCTCTGGATGCCTGGAGCTTTTGGCGTCAGGGTTCGAATGCCGATGCGATTTCCCAAGGCCGCGTGCCGATTTACGGTGCAAGTCAGGTTGGAGCGAGCGCGCGCTATCGGCTCGCACCCTCATCAGCAAATGATCCTTTCCTTTACGGGCGCGCCTATCAGGCATTGGTCGACGACGGCGAGACAGAGTTTTCGGTTGGCGTTTCCGCTCGCCCGGTTGGCCGAGTACCCGTTCGAGTTTTCGCTGAATTGCGGCACACCGAAAACAGCTTTGGCGCTGAGCTTCGACCGGCGGTTTTCGCGGTGACGGAATTGCCCTCAGTTGCGCTCCCTGTGGGACTAAAAGGTGAAGCTTACGGCCAGGCAGGGTATGTTGGTGGCGACGATCCGACCCCGTTCGCCGATGGACAGCTTGTGGTAAGCCGCGACGTTGCGCAGTTTGATCTTTCTTCCGCTTCATCGGCCAAGTTCAGCGTGGGAGCAGGAGCGTGGGGTGGAGCGCAAAAAGATGCAACGCGTCTCGATTTGGGGCCGACGGTTCGACTTGATTTGACCATTGGCAGTGTACCCGCCCGGGTATCGGTTGACTGGCGAGAGCAGGTCGCTGGGGATGCGGCGCCGGACTCCGGAGTGGCTGCAACCCTTTCTACGCGGTTTTGAGACGACGCGGCTGCGCTGAACTGGCACAAAAGACACAAGCGGTGGCCAGCTTGCCACAGCGCCTTTAAACGCCGGGCTGGCTGAGGTAACTGCTCAACCATGGACGTTTATCTTCCCATCGCGAATCTCTCGGTGAATGGGCTGTATATTGTCCTGCTGGGAGGGCTCACAGGAATTCTGTCCGGCCTTTTTGGCGTTGGAGGAGGGTTCCTCACCACGCCGCTGCTTATCTTTTATGGCATTCCCCCAACGGTCGCGGCCGCCTCCGCCGCCACGCAGGTTACGGGCGCAAGCGTTTCGGGAGTTCTCGCGCACAGCAAGCGCGGAGGCGTCGATTATCGCATGGGTATGGTGATGGTTGGGGGCGGGGTGATCGGCGCCCTGTTCGGAGCTCTGTTGTTCCGCTTGCTGCAGGCACTTGGCCAAATCGATGTTGTGATCAACATTCTGTATGTCGTCATGCTCGGAACAATCGGGTCGCTCATGGCGCGCGAGGCGATTGACGCTTTGCGACCGAGTGAAGGTGGTGGCGCTCAACCACGCAAACGCAGGCACCATCCTTTGGTGGCGGGCCTTCCATTTCGCTGGCGATTCTATCGGTCTGGCCTCTACATCTCGCCGCTCGCCCCGCTCTTTCTTGGCGTCATCGTCGGCGTGCTCACCATGCTGATGGGCGTTGGTGGTGGCTTCATTCTTGTTCCTGCGATGCTGTATCTGCTCGGCATGAGCGGCAACGTCGTGGTCGGCACTTCACTTTACCAGATCTTGTTCGTCACCATGGTCACGACCATGACACACGCTCTGACAACCAAGGCGGTGGATATTGTTCTGGCCGGCTTGCTGCTGCTCGGATCAGTTATGGGCGCACAGTTCGGAACTCAAATCGCTTTGAAAGCGAGGCCGGAGCTGCTGCGTCTGATCCTGGCTGCTATCGTGATCGCGGTGGCGCTGCGGATGCTATACGGCCTCGGCGTGCAGCCTGACGAAATCTATACGGTTTCGCCGCTGTGACGGAAAAGGCACCTTCCGTCACTCGGCTAGCTTTCGTTTTGATCGCAGCTGCGCTTTTGTCGGGCCAGCGTGAGCCCATATTGGTGCCTGAGGTCAGTCAATCCCGGATCGAGGTTCGTCAGGGGTTTACCGGGGCAAATCTGCTGCTCTACGGCGCGATCATCGATCCGAGAGGGTCTCGCGGAGACACCGAATACGATATCGTCGTGGTGTTAAAAGGACCGACCGAACCAATTCGTCTACGCGAAAAGGATCGTATCGCGGGTATCTGGATGAATGCGGGTGCGACAGATTTCCGTTCTGCTCCTTCGTTCTTCGCTGTTGCTTCGTCGAGCCCCGTCGATGAGATTGTGG
>JBCBHD010000128.1:0-8711 GCA_038526115.1 Pseudomonadota bacterium
TTCTCACGCGACGACGTACGGCGCTTCCGGGCAAGTGCGCCACACCACGACCAGCACGGGTTTTCAGGACCTGTTCCAGAACGCCTCAAGTCAAAGCTATGAAGGAGGCGGGAAGTTTCTGATTGCTGAGGTCAATGCGAGCGGAGGTTCATCACAGCAGAACACATCCAGTTTTGAATCCTCGACAGAATACGGGCGAGCATATTTTGACGCCGTCGGCGGCAATGGAAGCTGGAATGAGGGCGCGTTTTCGGCAGGACCAACTGCCTATCCGATCCTGATGGATATGCGTCCGCTTGACGAATTGCTCAATCCGATCAACTTTCCTGGAGAGCCCGATGTCTATACACGCGGGCGAAGGGCGTTTGCCCGTGCGATTGACGATTACCTTGTTCGCGCAGCACAGCGACTGGATCGCACATCCTTACGCCCTGAGATCATACGCAAGCAGAAATGGACCATCCGAGCGCTCAGTCTTAATTGTTACCGCGCTGGCTCTTTGGAAGGCAACCGTGGTCGCATCCAACTCAAGGGACAGATGCGGCTTGATGTGAATTATCCGACAAAACGCAGCAAGATTGTTTTCGATGTGAAGAACAAGGCTGGATATCGTGGGCTGTTTTGTGATCGGCGAAATTACACTGCAGCGAATACAACCAAATATATGCTCGAGGGAACTCCTGCAGAATTATCCAGAGCGCGATACCAAATCCGAACCAATTTTGACGAAGTGGATTTTGGATCACCCATTCGGGCATTGCGGGTGTACGAACAAGGCGGCTTGGCGCAGGCGCTCTGGCCCGACAAGATCTTCCAGGGCTCCTCACCCTGGTTCCGGTTGCCCAACGAAAACGAGCTGGATGCCAACGGCCGCGTTGTTCGTCAGTATGGCGTGCCCGGTGGCGCTGCAGGCAAACAACCCGACCTGCGCCTACGGATCGAGTTTCAGAGAATTGAGTAATCGACATTTCGAAAACGCCGCTTCGGATTCAGCAAGAAACCCATCGACTCGATGTCCTTTGGGTTGAGTGGCGCTGATCTCCCAATCAGCCGCACTACTGCGTGTCGCACCCATTTTGTGCTGACTAGCCCGGTACGAGACTGAGCTATTTCGGAGACAGATTTGCATACAAGCCAAAGTCTTAGGAATGGTGGACGCACTAGGGTTCGAACCTAGGACCCGCTGATTAAGAGTCAGCTGCTCTACCAACTGAGCTATGCGTCCTTACCGAAAACACGTTCGGTCGGCTACAAATCAGGCGTCTTTGACAGCTTCTGATTCGAGCGAGACGCTGCATTTAGCGTGCCTTTCGTTATTGGCAAGGGGTCAGGCAGCGTTCCGGCGTGAAATTGCGGCCATCTGCTGGCGCAACGTCGCTGTGGTCGCGACCACCGATTCAAAGGCGTCAGTGGTATCGTCGCCTATCGTGACAAGCCCTTCATTTTCCAGCTTGGAGACTGCTTTGAGGGCTTCGGACTGAGTCAATTCGGAGATTTTGTGCAGGTGGCGCAGTGTGGTTACGATCCCGTCGGCCTCGCGCAGATAGATTGCTCTTGCCATCATCTGCGCATGATCCTGAGGCGGGGTAATTGCCGCTTCAACCGAATGTTCGGCCTTGCGCAATTTGTGCAGCCAGAATTTGATCGCTGAAAAGCGAGCCATCGTTGCCTCCAAAGTCAATCTCGGTGCCTGACGACGCAAGGGCAGGGTGGTGCCGTTCGCCGCCAGGACTTGCGCGTTCAACTATCCCTGCGTGGTGTGGGTGCAGGAAGCGACCCGAACGCTGTCGCTCTTTCGAACGACTGACAGCGTTGTCTCACAGGTTAACGTTTACGGAAAGTCGCCCAATCGGGTGACGTGTGGTAAACAAATGTAACATGCAGCGTCATTTCGCCCACTTTGAGACCCTCTACGATATCGGGAAGGTCCTTTGGTACAATGTCGGGGTCTGCGAAGAGCAGGGCGTCATCCGGCAAAGCTATCACTTTACCCCGGTCTTCGACGCGCCCAATTCTGCACGCACAGTGGTACAGGCTCGTGGGTTCGATCAGGAATGGCTTGACCTGTACGAAAAGGCGGACTTCCGTTCGAAGGATCCCGTGCCGGAAAGAACCATGCGTCATGGGCAATTGCTCACGTGGAAAGATGCGCGTTGGCTGGAGCCGAATACTGCTGAGAACGAAGAGTATTTCGAAGCGATGGAAGCCCATGGCCTGATCCATGGGTTTGGTCTGCCTCTGTATGGACCTCGTGGGCGAAACGCTTACGCGTCGTTCGATTTTGGATGTCCGCTTGAAGAGGTTTCGGACGAGCGGCTTGGGATAGTTCGAAGTGTGTCCCAGGCAGGTCATCAGCGGATTTGCGTCCTTCTCGACAAGGCAAGAACTCTGCCTGACCTGTCCGAACGCGAAGCGGAAGTGCTGCAATGGCTAGTTAGGGGCAAATCGCTGTCGGTCATTGCGGAGATACTCGACCTGTCACCCGATACGGTGAAGACCTACTCAAAACGGATCTACGCGAAGTTGGAAGCGACCGACCGTATCGGTGCCGTGATCAAGGCTCTAAAGCTCGGTGTTGTCACCGCCTGATCAGGGTGTTCAGCCAGATAGGCCGCCACGGGGCGCGTTTCTGTTCCAGCGATTGACCATCATCAACACACCAAGACAAATCATGTTGGTGAGCATGGAAGAACCGCCATGGCTCATGAATGGCAGCGGGATACCGACCACAGGGGCCATACCCATCACCATCAGAAGATTGACCGCGATATAGAAAAAGATGGTCGCAACCATGCCCGCAGCCAGCAGGCTGGCGAACCGATCGCGAGATTCGCGGGCGACCTTCAGACCCCAGCGGAGAATGATGCTGAATACGGCGATCACAAACAGGCCTCCTACCAGGCCCCATTCTTCCGCCATCGTCGCAAAGACGAAATCGGTATGGGGTTCGGGCAGGTAGTTGAGATGGCTTTGCGACCCGTTGTTGAACCCCTTGCCGAACAATCCCCCTGATCCAATCGCGATTTTTGACTGTGTGATATGGTAGCCAGCGCCCAGTGCATCGGCTTCGGGGTCGAACATCGTCATGACCCGTCGTTGTTGGTATTCCTTGAGACCAAAGAAGAAGGCGAGCGGTGTGGCGACGATTGCGGCTGCTCCTCCAATCACAAACCAGCGCAGTGGCAAGCCTGCGAGCAGCATCACAACCGCGCCGCCAAATGCGATTGCCAGCGACGTACCGAGGTCAGGTTGCATCAACACCATCGCCATCGGAACGGCGATTATCGCTCCGGGTAACAGCAAGGCTCGCCATCCGGTGATCATGCCGACAGGCAGAGTTGAATAGAACTGTGCCAGTGTCACGACGATCACGGGCTTCATCAGTTCGGATGGCTGCAAAACCATAAATCCGAGGTCGAGCCATCGCTGGCTTCCCCCACGCAGCGCCCCCATAGCTTCCACGGCGACAAGCAGGATGAGCACAACGAGATAGGCTGGATATGTCATCAGCCGTACGAACTCGCGCGGCAGAGAGGTTATGACAGCGGCCATTACCAGGAACACCGAAAAGCGGATCAGGTGTGATGACGCAAAAGGCGTCATGGAGCCGCCTGCCGCCGAGTAGAGGACTGCCGCACCAAATGCGACAAGCATGAACAGCGGGATCAGCATCCCCCAGGGCTGCCGGGCGATAGGTGCGGGGACGACACTGCTCATTCTGCATCCCCATCACGGGTGGTGGGAAGGCCCGCATTCGGAGGGGGCGTGCCAGCGGCAGTGGGGTCAGAACGCGGCGCCACAAATTCATCAGCGATTTCCTGCGACTGTTCCGCAGCGACGCGAGCTTCCGCTTCAACCCGGTCGAATATGTCCTCATCGCGTCTTGGCGGCGCGATCACCGTCTCGCCGCGTTCGGCAGCGTAAGCGGCGTAGCGGGCTTCTAGGCGTTGTTGTGCTGTGCCGCCCCATTGCCGCTCCAGCGCGTTGAGTGCTTCGAGCCCCTTGGCCGGATCGAACATAAATGTCATCACATCGCGTGCAATCGGGTACGCGGCACCTGAGCCACCGCCGTGTTCTATCACGACGGCACCGGCATAGCGTGGCTTGTCGACCGGGGCGAAGAAGGTGAAGAGGCCATGATCGCGATATTTCCATGGTCCGGATCGGCCATCGGAAATACTGAGGGACACGACCTGTGCTGTCCCGGTTTTGCCGGCCATCTTGATATCGGGGAAGGGCAGGCGACCGCGCCCCGCTGTACCAGGACCGTTGACCACATCGCTCATCGCCTCACGGATGTAGGCAACGTGATCCGATGGAAAATCAACCTGATTGAACCCCTTCGGCTTGGTGTTCATCGTTAGACGCGGCATCACATGCTTGCCGGTCGCGAGCCGGGCAGATGTGACTGCCAGTTGCAACGGGCTGGCGAGGTAATATCCCTGACCAATCGACGCGTTCACGGTATCGAATGGCTCCCAAGGACGTCCGAACTTGTTGAGCTTCCAATCGGGAGTTGGGACAGTGCCATAGAACTGGCTGATCACGGGCAGAGGAAATTCCTCACCCATACCCGTCAACTTCGCCATGTCAGCGACGGCATCAAAGCCTATCTGCTGAGCAAAGTGATAGAAATAGCTGTCGCAGCTTTGATAAATGGCTTTCGCCATATCAACCGTGCCGTGATTGCTCCAGCAGTTGAAAAAGCGATTGCCAATCCGGCGTCCACCAGCGCACGAAATTGTTTCATTCGGGCTGATTCCGGCTTTCAGAAAAGCCATGCAATGCATTGGTTTTACTGTTGAACCTGGCGGATAAAGGCCTTTCAGAACCTTGTTGCGCAGTGGCACGCGCTGGTCCTCGCGCAGCATCGCATATTCGACGCTGCCGATTCCATCTGAAAAGCTGTTGGGATCAAAACTCGGCATGGATGCCATGCACAAAATGTCGCCGCTCTCGCAGTCCATCACGACAACCGAACCGCTTTCCAATCCGATACGGCGCGCGGCGTAATCCTGCAAAGGTCCATCGATCGTCAGGCGAACCGGCTCACCCTGAATGTCTTCGCGTGTTTCCAGATCCCGCACGATCCGCCCGGAGGCAGTGACTTCAACCCGCCGTGCACCGGGAATGCCGCGCAGATCCTGTTCGAACTCTTTCTCTAGTCCGTCCTTGCCGATTTTGTAGCCAGGGGTGACGAGAAGAGGGTTACGCTCTTCCTCGGCATATTCCTCTGCATTCGCCGGACCGACATAGCCGATTAGGTGACCGACGCTGGATGCCGTGGGATAGAACCGAGAAAACCCGCGTTGTGGCACGACCCCCTGCATGTCTGGCAGGCGAACGCTGAGCGCGGCAAATTCTTCGTAGTTCAGGCCGCTTGCGACTTCGACCGGTTGGTATCCGCTGCTGGCCTCGATCTTGGTCTTGAGGTCGGCAATACGCGCCGGATTAAGACTGAGCAGCTCGCCGATCTGATCAATTGTTGCATCAGGATCGTTCAACCGTCCGGGAATGACGTCTACGCGGAAATCGGCTCTGTTCGAAGCGAGCGGCGCGTCATTGCGATCCAGGATCCAGCCGCGGCGGGGCGGAATAAGCGACAGGTTGACGCGGTTGCTTTCGGATTCGAGCCGGTATTTCTCGTTCTCGGCAATTGCGAGATAGCCCATACGTGCAGCGAGCAGCACCCCGATGCCGCCTTGAATCGTGCCGATCACCACGCTGCGACGATCAAACGTGTTCTTCAGGGTGGAAGCGCTAATGATAGGGCCGGTACGCTTGGTGCCCTTTTTCCCGCCGAGCCAGTTCGTCACCCGATCCTCCGCGAACGGGCGAGCCGGAACCGATCAAGCCTCGCGACAAAGCGAGCGAATATTGGATAAAGCAGCACAGACAAGGCGATCTGCGGGACAGCCGCCAGCAATTGATACGGAGTTATTGATGCACCGGAAACAACCATGGCAGCCAGTATATACACCACAATCGCTAGACTGGCGGTGAACCAATCCTGCCAGAATCCACGCCAGGGAAAACGACTTTCAATGAGTTCGAGAGCGATCATCGCAATCGACCAAAGCATGACCGCGCTACCTAATGGCTGGCCACTGAAAAGATCATCAAACAGGCCAAGCGGTATGCCAACCCAAAGGGGAAGCAGGCCGGGACGCATCAATTGCCATCCGATCAGGAACAGAAATGCCACCGGGGGGACAATTGGCATAACATCCGCCAGGAACCAAACCGGTAACAGCGATCCGAGCATGATCGTGGCATAGGGAA
This sequence comes from Pseudomonadota bacterium, assembly GCA_038526115.1. Taxonomy (GTDB): domain Bacteria; phylum Pseudomonadota; class Alphaproteobacteria; order Sphingomonadales; family Sphingomonadaceae; genus Erythrobacter. Next base: position 6,283 of record JBCBHD010000128.1, read on the forward strand.
CTGTAAGCGCGCGCCATGGTGACTGAACCCGGTTGATCCGGCTGCCATATCGATCGGCACGGGATGATGGGTTCATCCGCTCCATCAGTTGCTGACCGGTTCTTCGCTTAATGGTTGTTCGATTGGCGTTTCTGCTGCTCGCACAGCGGCAGGTTCGAATATAGGTTCGATCGACACGAAATCGGTAGCCGAAGGCTCTGCGATCAGTTTTGCGACTGCGCCATCAGAAGTCACTTCGCTCACAATCGCGACAGCCATTCCCGGGCGATAATATCCGCCAGCGCCGCTTGTTACGAAGAGGTCGCCTTCTTCGAGCGGGTTGGTGCCGAGGTTGATCAAACGTATCCGCAGTAGGCCATCGCCCCGTCCTTCCGCGAAGGCAACGACCTCATCCTTTGCCCGGCGCACCGGCAGAACGCTCTCGCTATCGGTCAATAGCAACACTCTCGAAGAGCCACGAGCGACTTCCAGAATACGTCCCACCACACCGCGGGCGGAATGCACGGGCATACCGACTTTAACGCCGCTCGTTCTCCCGACACCGATAGCGGCAAAGCGTCGGCTGCTTGCCGCGCTCGAACCCACCAATCGGGCGACAGCGACAGGTTCAGCCTCTCCTTCAGCGAGATTCAAAAGGGCCTTCAAGCGTTCATTTTCAGTCTTGACCGATTCTGCCTCTTCAAGCCGGATCCTCGCCAACTCGACCTCTTCACGAAGCGCGGCATTCTGGCTTCCAGCCCGCAGATATCCTGAGATTGTTTCGTAAAGGCTTTGGGATTCGTCTCTGACAATGGCAGTGCCTTCGCCAGCAGGGGCAACTGCGTCGCTTGCCGCCCCCCGCAGCGGAGCGAAAGAGGAGGGCTGCCACAACGACAGGCCCAGCAACGCCGCACCAATCAGCGCGCCGAGGCCAGCTAGCAAGTACCCCGTGAAGACCGAATACTGGGCCTTCTTGGAATAGCTTGAATGACGCTTGGATGGCGGCGCCATGGCCGGTTTTTTCCTTTTCTTGTGTCTCCGCCGCCCTGAGCTAGGCGGTCATCAGCACGCCGCGATAGATCGGGTCTTCCATCGCACGGCCGGTGCCGATGGCGACGCAGGTGAGCGGATCCTCGGCAATCGATACCGGCAGCCCGGTTTCTTCACGAAGATGCTCATCAAGCCGGCGGATCAGCGCACCGCCGCCTGTGAGAACAATACCTTGGTCGACAATGTCAGCAGCCAGTTCCGGAGCGGTGTTTTCGAGGGCAATCCGCACCCCTTCAACAATCGCACCAATCGGTTCGTTTAGGGCCTCTGCGACGTGTGCCTGGTTGATCGTGATTTCCTTTGGCACGCCATTCACAAGGTCGCGGCCTTTCAGAGTAATCACTTCGCCAACACCGTCTTCGGGTGTCATCGCGATACCGTAATCCTTCTTGATCCTCTCAGCAGTGGAGTCGCCGATCAGCAAGTTGTGGTGTCGTCGGACATAGGAGACGATCGCTTCGTCCATCTTGTCACCGCCGGTTCGGACCGATGTGGTGTAGGCGAGCCCTCGCAGTGAAAGCACAGCGACCTCTGTGGTGCCGCCGCCAATGTCGACCACCATGCTGCCAACGGGTTCGGTAACCGGCATATCCGCGCCGATGGCAGCTGCCATCGGTTCCAGGATCAGATGCACTTCCGATGCACCGGCATTCGAAGCCGCATCGCGAATGGCGCGTTTTTCAACCGAGGTTGAGCCCGATGGTACGCAGATCACGATCTCAGGGTAACGGAACAGATTGCGTTTGCCGTGCACCTTGCGAATGAAGTGCTTGATCATTTCCTCGGCGATTTCGATGTCCGCGATGACCCCGTCGCGCAGTGGACGGATGGCTTCGATCGTATCGGGCGTTTTGCCCATCATCATCTTGGCGTCGTCACCAACAGCCTTCACGCGTTTGATCCCGTTGATCGTCTCGATCGCGACGACAGACGGCTCGTTCAGTATGATGCCCTGATCCTGGACATAGACGAGAGTGTTGGCTGTTCCGAGGTCGATCGCCATATTCTGCGAACCGAATTTGAACAGATTGGCAAGAAAGCTCATTATGTAGTTGTTCCGTGGATGCCGAGCCGGTTCTTGCAGACCCCCTGCAAGCCAACCGACGCGAAAATAGGGAGTAAGCATCCGCCTAGCGAATCCCTAGAGAAAACGCCAAAATTTTTGTTGACGAGGACAGGAATTATGCCCCGGAACCCTCGAATTTGCGGCGTTTGAGCGCTAGCTTGCGATCAATGCCCCAAATTCGCCGCCTTCCATCCGATCTGGTCAACCGAATTGCCGCTGGTGAAGTGGTCGAACGGCCTGCGGCTGCGCTTAAAGAGCTGGTTGAAAACGCGATAGATGCCGGTGCGCGGCGAATCGATGTGGCGCTGACGGATGGCGGGCTAACGCGACTCGA
>JBCBHD010000129.1:0-8669 GCA_038526115.1 Pseudomonadota bacterium
GAGCTTTGCGGTCGTTGTCGTCTTACCCGAACCTTGCAGACCGACCATCATGATGACGACAGGTGGCTTGGCTTCGAGAATGAGCCCTTCGGTCTCATGCCCGCCCAGCATCTCAACCAGCTCATCGTGAACGATTTTGACGACTTGCTGGCCGGGCGTGACCGATTTGAGCACGTCTTGCCCAACGGCTTTTTCGGTCACCGCATCAATAAAGCGACGAGCCACCGGCAAGGCGACATCGGCTTCGAGCAAAGCGATGCGTACTTCGCGCATCGCATCGCGAACATCCTGTTCCTTAAGCGCGCCGCGGCCCTTGAGGCGATCAAAGACGCCGCCAAGGCGGTCGGACAGATTGTCAAACATCGTCTTCAACTCCTCAAATCAGGCGAAAGCCCAATAAACGCGAAAAACGCCGGCGGACGAAACCTCGTCGGCCAGCGTGCGAAATTCCTCGATAGAACTTCGTCTTTTTGTCTTTCGATGGTGGAGCCTAGCGGGATCGAACCGCTGACCTCAACACTGCCAGTGTTGCGCTCTCCCAGCTGAGCTAAGGCCCCAGATCATCGAATTTCAGCTCTTCAAATATAGAGCCGAGCCCTTGCTTTCGCAAGGAGGCAGCCCTCTATGGCTGCTCCCCGCGAAACGCAAGACTTAATTGTCTTCGTCTTCGTCGTCGCCCTTGCCCTTGGACACGCCAAGGTCATCGTCGCCGCCCAGGTCAACGTCATTGTCTGGTGAATCGTCATCATCGTCGATGTTCTCGATGTCTTTCAGTTCATCGTCATCATCGCCGCCCAGATCTGAATCCGCTTCGCCATCTTTCTTCTTGGTATCATCCGGCTCAAACGGGATCGGTTGCTTTGTTTTCAGAACCGGCTCCGGCGTCCATTCCTCACCGCATTCGATGCAGGTGACCGGATCTTCCTTGCCGAGATCATAAAAGCGTTCCCCGCATTTGGGGCAGGTACGCTTGGTACCCCATTCTGGCTTCGCCATCAGTAAATCCTTCGTCTTGCCCACCCATTCGGCGCGCAGTGTAAAGTCGAGAGTTATTGGGACCGGCCTCGACCATATTCAAGGGCCGGAATCAAGATCGCGGCGCGCCTTGCCAGACGCGAAGGGCGCTGTCAAAGACCGCCGCGCTATGGCCACCCACACCTTCCAATCCTCTGGACCGCTCAAAGGACACCTGCGCGTCCCCGGCGACAAGTCCATCAGCCACCGTTCGCTGATGTTTTCATCTCTGGCTATCGGCGAAAGCTCGATCGAAGGGCTGCTTGAAGGCGAAGATGTCCTCGCCACCGCCGCTGCCATGCGCCAGCTCGGAGCGCAGATTGAGCGCGACGATGATGGCATCTGGACAGTGCACGGCGCCGGACTTGGCAGCCTGCTGGAACCGCATCAAGCGCTCGACATGGGCAATTCGGGGACATCGACGAGGCTTTTGATGGGGCTGCTCGCGAGTCACGGCTTCCGCGCCACCTTTACAGGCGATGCCAGCCTGTCAGGCCGTCCTATGAACCGCGTGATAGAGCCACTCAGCCAGATGGGGGCGAGTTTCGAAGCCTCAACGGGAGGTACCCTGCCCCTGATGCTGCGCGGCGCCTTGCCGGCTGTACCAATCCGCTATCGCCTGCCAGTCGCGAGCGCACAGGTAAAAAGCGCTGTGCTGCTGGCAGGATTGAACACACCAGGCATCACCAGCGTCATCGAACCCGTCGCCACCCGCGACCATACCGAGCGAATGTTGACCGGTTTTGGCGCGACGCTGGAAATTGGTGAGGAAGACGGTGAGCGAGTTATCGCCATCAATGGTGAGGCGGATCTGACGCCACAGAACGTGGTCGTACCCGGTGATCCCTCGTCCGCTGCGTTTTTCATTGTCGCGGCGCTGATCGTGCCGGGCAGTGATCTGGTGATCGAGAATGTCGGCATGAACGCCACCCGCTCTGGCATTGTGGAAGCGCTGCGTCAGATGGGCGGCTCTATCGAAGAGTTGAACCAGCGCGAAGTCGGCGGTGAGACTGTCGCCGACCTGCGTGTAGAGCACTCGGCGCTTACCGGCGCAGAAATCGACCCGGCAATCGCTCCGAGCATGATCGATGAATTCCCGGTTCTGTTCGTTGCTGCATCGCTCGCAAATGGAACAACTATCACAACGGGCCTTGAAGAACTGCGAGTCAAGGAAAGCGACCGATTGGCGACGATGGCGCAGGCCCTCACGCTGGCAGGCGCACGGATCGAAGAGCACGAAGACGGTTTGACGATCCATGGAACAGGCGGAGATCCTCTCCCCGGCACTCCTGAAAATGCGGCAGTCGAGACCAAGTTGGATCACCGGATTGCGATGAGCATGGCGGTAGCCGGACTGATGTGCGAACGCGGCGTTACGATCGATGACACCTCCCCCATCGCCACGAGTTTTCCGACTTTCATGGGATTGCTGACAGAGGCTGGATCGTGATGGACAATCCAATCGATATCTACAGCCTGATCGGCTTTGTGGGGACTGCATGCATCATAGGGGCCTATGCCTACCTGACGTGGAAAGATGAGCCGAATCCCTACATTCTGCACGGCACCAATCTGACCGGCGCGGCCTTGTTGACGATCTCGCTGTTGGTTCACACCAACTGGCCAAGCCTGGTGCTGGAAGGTTTTTGGGCCGCTATCGCGGTCGTCGGTCTGGTAAAGGCGGTCCGGAAGCGCTCTGAAGAGGCTCAGATTGCCGAATGATCAGGCGACGCATCTTTGCTGCGTTGCTGCTCTTTGGCGTAGCGATTGGCTCCGCGCTGTTCTGGGACGATGGCGAAATCCGGTGGCTCACAATCGGAGTCAATATCGCCTGCGCCACAGCGGGTTTGTTCTTCCTGCATTATCGGTGGCGATCGAAGGAGCGTCGCCCATTCCCACCAACCCAAGCAAACGACGTATTCAATTGAGGAACAACCGGTCATGATCATCGCCGTTGACGGCCCCACTGCTTCGGGGAAAGGCACTCTTGCCAAGCAGCTGGCGAGCCATTTTGGGTTGCCGTGCCTCGACACTGGATTGCTGTATCGGGCTGTCGGCTATCAGACCTGGCTCAATGGCGGCGACCCAGAGGTAGAAGCGGATGCAGTCGCGGCATGCGCCTTCCCTGACGATCTGCTCGACAATCCCGAGCTGCGCAGCGAGGAAACCGGTGGTCGTGCGAGCCGGGTTTCGGTGCATCCGGGAGTCCGTAGAGCTCTTTTTGAGCGTCAGCGGGCCTTTGCCGAGCAACCCGGCGGCGCAGTGCTGGATGGCCGCGATATCGGGACAATTATCGCACCTGACGCCGATGTGAAGCTGTTCATCACTGCCAGCGTTCAAGAGCGCGCACGGCGACGCTGGCTTGAGATGACCGGTCGTGAAATCGAAATCCCTTTGGCCGAGATTGAGAAAGATGTGGCGGCCCGCGACGCAAGAGACATCAACCGCAAGGATGCACCGCTAAAAGCCGCCCCTGATGCGATGGTGATCGACACCACGGCGTTCGACAAGGAACAGGCGTTCGAAACGGTACTGGAGGCCGTAGAAGAGGCTTTAAAGGCCTAAAGACACTGCTTTCCTAATTAGCTGTATGTGTGGCTAGGTGCGACAATGCACGGCACTCAGCGCATTTCATCTCCCTGCCGAACGCATAATCGCGACGTGGCGTCTTTCCCCTCCCTGGACCGTGTAACATGCGGTCCATGTCTCATAGCCTCACCCCATTTCCCTTGCTTTCCCCTGCGTCTTCGCCTAGGCGCGCGCCCGTTCTCGCAATCATTTTCGGTTGAAGGAACCTTTGCGGCGGCATTCGGCCCCGTGAAGACGTCGGCCTCTTGCCCTGCTAGCCGCCGCAATCGTGCGTCGGAGGCAGTTTAAGACCCCGGACAACCGGTGGCCGGTAGCAAACGTAACACGAGGATTACCTCACTTATGGCGACTTCGCCCAACCCTACGCGCGACGATTTCGAAGCGCTTCTCAACGAACAACTTGGCGGTGCAGCAGACGGCGGTTTTGAAGGCCGCGTTGTCAAAGGCACCGTGACCGCGATCGAAGCCGGCATGGCTGTGATCGACGTGGGCCTCAAATCCGAAGGCCGCATCAACCTCAAAGAATTCTCGCGTGGTGAAGACGATCACGGCCTGACAGTCGGCTCTGAAGTCGAAGTCTATGTCGACCGTGTCGAAAACGCTGACGGCGAAGCGATGCTCAGCCGCGATCGCGCCCGCCGCGAAGCCGCTTGGGACAAGCTCGAAAACGAGTTTGGCGAAGGCAAGCGCGTCGAAGGCCGTATCTTTGGCCGCGTCAAAGGCGGTTTCACCGTCGATCTCGATGGTGCCGTGGCGTTCCTGCCCGGTTCGCAGGTCGACATCCGCCCGGTTCGCGATGTCACTCCACTGATGGAAGTGCCGCAGCCGTTCCAGATCCTTAAGATGGATCGCCGCCGTGGCAACATCGTTGTCTCGCGCCGCGCCGTGCTTGAAGAAACCCGCGCCGAACAGCGCAGCGAGCTGATCGACAAGCTGGCCGAAGGTCAGGTTATCGACGGCGTCGTCAAGAACATCACCGATTACGGTGCGTTCGTCGACCTCGGCGGTATCGATGGCCTGCTGCATGTCACCGACATGAGCTACAAGCGGGTCAACCACCCAAGCGAGATCATCGAGATCGGTCAGACTGTGACCGTACAGATCGTTCGCATCAATTCGGAAACGCAGCGCATCAGCCTCGGCATGAAGCAGCTTGAAAGCGACCCATGGGATGGCGTGGCTGCGAAATACCCGGTCGGCGCTAAGCTTTCGGGCACTGTCACCAACATCACCGAGTATGGCGCATTCGTCGAATTGGAAGCGGGCATCGAAGGCCTCGTCCACGTTTCGGAAATGAGCTGGACCAAGAAAAACGTCCACCCGGGCAAGATCGTATCGACCTCGCAAGAAGTCGACGTCATGGTGCTGGAAGTCGACAGCGACAAGCGTCGCATCTCGCTCGGACTCAAGCAGGCTCAGCGCAATCCGTGGGACGAGTTTGCCGAGAAGTTCCCGGTTGGTGCGGAAGTCACCGGCGAAGTCAAGAATGCGACCGAATTCGGTCTGTTCATCGGCCTCGATGGCGACGTCGATGGCATGGTTCACATGTCGGACATCGCTTGGGGCATTTCGGGCGAAGATGCGCTGGCGCTCCACCGCAAGGGTGAAGAAGTCAAAGCCGTCGTTCTCGACGTTGACGTGGAAAAAGAACGCATTAGCCTCGGCATGAAGCAGCTTGAAAAAGGTGCTCCAACCGAAGCAGGCGCAGCAGCTGCAGGTTCGCTCCGCAAGAACCAGACTGTCACAGTCACTGTCCTCGAAGTTCGCGACGGCGGGCTCGAAGTTCAGGTTGGCGACGATGGCGCGACCGGCTTCATCAAGCGTTCGGATCTTGGCCGCGACCGCGACGAACAGCGTCCGGATCGTTTCCAGGTCGGCAGCAAGCTCGATGCCATGGTCATCGGCTTCGACCGTTCGAAGAAGCCAAACTTCTCGATCAAGGCGCGTCAGATCGCCGAAGAGAAAGAAGCAGTGCAGCAGTTCGGTTCGTCCGACAGCGGCGCATCGCTTGGCGATATCTTGGGCGAAGCGCTCAAAAAGAGCGACGATTGATCTCGCATCTGAGCCCCTGAGAAATCGGGAGCTCGCACAATTCCGAAAGGCCCGCCCTCCAATATGAGTGGCGGGCCTTTTGCTTTTGGGTTTCCTACTGGGAACGGCATGATACAATGCCAGCCATGCTTACAGTTCATCAGTTCCCCTGCCTGTCCGACAATTACGGATTTCTCGTCCACAATTCGGTGACAAATGAAACCGCCGCCATCGATACGCCTGATGCCAAAGAATACCTGAAGCAGGCCGAGGCGAAGGGCTGGACCATCACTCACATCTGGAACACGCATTGGCATCCGGATCACGCTGGCGGAAACACAAAGATTGTCGAGGCAACCGGAGCGCGAGTGCTGGCTCCCAAAGAGGTCGAAAAGCTATCCAAGATTGATCGCGTCGTGAGTCATGGGGACACGGTCAATCTTGGCGAACACACAGCGCAGGTGATCGACGTTTCTGGCCACACAAACGGCCACATCGCTTTCCATATCGTTGAAGAAGGCATCGCCTTTGTTGGTGATGCGGTTTTTGCTCTCGGATGTGGTCGGATGTTTGAAGGCGAACCGAAGCAGTTCTGGACGAGCCTGGAGCGGATCAAGCGTATGTCTACCGCGACGACGCTGTATTGCGCGCACGAGTATACAGAAGCCAATGCGAAGTTTGCCCTGCACGCTGATCCGGATAATGCCGCGCTGCAGGCCTATGTCGACGAGATCAAAGCCAAGCGTTCGCGGGGCGAGCCGACCGTCCCGACAGTTTTGAAGCGCGAGTTGGAAACAAACCCGTTCCTGCGCGCCGACGATCCAGCCATGATGGCAAAATGGGGCGGCGACGCCCCACATGAAACCTTTGCCGCCTTGCGTGCCGCCAAGGACAATTTCTAACCCATGGATGACAACTGGCCGATCAAGGGTTTTCACGCGCACCTCTACTACGATGCTGATGAAGTTGAAATCGCTCAAAATTTTGCGCGAGCGGCGAGCGAGAAATTCAAGCTCGCCATAGGTCAGTTTCATCTCAAGCCCGTTGGCCCGCATCCACGCGGGTCCTGCCAGCTATCCATGTCTCCCGAGACATTTGCAGAGTTTGCGCTCTGGGCCATCGCAACCCGCGGCGAAATGACGATCTTTGCCCACGGGCTATCGGGTGACGATCTCGATGATCACACCCGCTATGTCCTGTGGTTCGGTCCTTCCGAACAACTCGATCTGAGCATCTTCGGCTGAAATGCAGGCTCTGCGGGTAGACACCCTGACGGATGATCTCTCCGGCGTGTCGCTAGTGGATACGCAGTCACCCAAGCGCGGCGCAGGTGAGGTACTTGTAAGAGTGCATGCGGCATCGCTGAACTATCCTGACCTCTTGATGACGCAGGGCAGATATCAGTTCAAACCAGAGCCCCCCTTTGTGAGCGGCCTCGAATGCGCAGGGGAAGTAATCGAAGCGGACCCCGACAGCGCATTCACGGCAGGCGACCGGGTCATGGGCGGCAACAAGACCGGCGCTTTCGCCGAGATTGCAAGTCTTCCTGAGCGCGGGCTTTCCTTCGTCCCGGATGGCCTTGGCTATGCCAGCGCTTCAGCCATCGGCGCAGCCTATTCAACGGCCTACACCGGGCTAGTTGAGTTATGTGCTCTGAAGCCCAATCAATGGGTGTTGATCCATGGCGCAAGCGGCGGCGTTGGCTTGGCCGCTGTCGACCTCGCAAAGGCGTTAGGAGCGAAAGTTATCGCTGCCACTGGTGTCGACGCCAAGCGGGAGCGGATCGCCGCTTTTGCCTCGCCCGATGCGGTGATCGTATCTGAAGGACGCTTTCGCGAGCAAGTAAGCGAGATCACGCAAGGGGCATTGTGCGACATCGTTTTCGATCCCGTGGGAGGGGACATCTTCGACGAATCCACTCGATGTGTCGCATTCGCCGGAAAGCTGGTTGTGGTCGGCTTTACAAGCGGGCGCATTGCCGAAATCGCGACCAATATCCCCTTGATCAAAGGGTTCTCTGTCGTCGGTCTGAGAGCCGGTGAATATGCACGGCGGTTCCCGGAACGAGGCGTGGCCATCAATGCAGCGATAGCGAGACTCGCCGAAAGCGGAGCGATCAATCCAGCGATCGATCGTGTCCTCCCGCTCAGCAAATGGCGTGAGGGTTTTGAAGCTATGGCCGACCGAGAACTGGTCGGCAAAGTCGTATTCGAACCAGGCACCTGATCCGTACAGGCCACAAAAAAGGCGACCCGCAGGCCGCCTGTGTTTGCGCTTCATCGGAAGCCCCGAATTAGAGTGAAGCGATGACTTCGTCCGCAAGCGCCTTGTCGGCTGCTTTGGAGTGCTTTTCTGCGATCAGTTTACGCGAAGCAACCGAGGCAGCTTCCACTGCGCGCGTGCGGACTTCTTCAACAGCATCGCGTTCTGCAGCGGCAATTTTGTCTTCTGCCATCCGTTGACGGCGAGCCACCATGGCTTTGCTGTCGGTCTCAGCCTTGGCGAGGATCGCTTCCGCTTCGCGCTTTGCGCCGTCCATCATCGCTTCAGCATCCTGCTCAGCACCGGCAATCTTGGCCGCGTATTCGTCGCGAAGCTGTTCGGCCTCAGCGCGAAGGGCTTTCGCTTCATCAAGCTGCGCTTTGATCTGAGCGATCTTTGCGTCGAGCCCGCCGGTGATGAGACCGGGGACCTTCTTCCACAGGAACACACCCAAAAGCACCAGCATTGCAAGCGCGACCCACTGATAAGAGTCGGCACCCAAAGCGGAAGGTTCCGCCTTGTACCCTGCTTCAGCCGCACCAGCGAGCAATGTGAGGACATTAGCCATGAGCAAGAGCCTCCTTCACGGCTGCACTGGCGGCCGCCGCATCCACATCTGTCCCGGCAAGGCGGGCAACGATGTCGCGGGTGGCGTCAGCAGCCACATTCTCGACTTCAGCCATTGCACTTGTGCGGGCAGCGGCGATCTGCGCTTCCGCATCAGCCAGCTGTGCATCAAGCTTAACCTGAGCCTTGGCGAGCTTTTTTTCCGT